>JBEAQC010000049.1:0-12004 GCA_041164085.1 Actinomycetota bacterium | reverse complement strand
CGGTGATGAGCTCCTCCCCGGACGTCACGACAAACAGGACCGGCTGTCCAGTGCCGTAGTGCATGACGAGGGCGGCTACGGCGATGACGAGGGCGGCTCCCACGAGGATCAGCAGATGGGGCCGAGGCCCCGCAGCACGAGCCACGAGGAAGCCGATCAGCCTGGCAATGCTGACGGCGACGGTGGCGATCACGGCCACGACCACGGCCCAGCCGAGTTGATCGACCTCGATCGAGGTCGGGCTGCCGTCCATCGAGACGGAGCCGGACAGCAGTGGCCCCACGAAGAGCGCGAGGATCGCCCCGAGTGCACCGAAGCCGACGATCTTCTTCTCACTCTGAGGATCGGCCTGCTTGAACCACTTCGCCACCAATCCGCCGACCACCGACCCCGATGCCACCAGCGCCACCTCAGGGCCGAGTACCACGCCGCCGAAGAGCGAAGCAAGGATCGCCAGGATGGCGCCGACGTACTCCTTCGGTGTCAGGCTGCTGACCTTGATGCCGGCGAGCGGGGAGTGGCCGGCATCTCCGACGTAGGTCCGGATGACGTAGACCATGACGGCGGCCACCACGAGGATGCCGACGACGTACCAGATCGGCGTGGTCTCCCAGCCGGACGGGACCGTCTCCCAGATATACGCGATTCCGGCATTGACGATCTCGAGAACGACATAGCCGAATATCAGCCCGATGACGCCGGCGACCAGCATCGCGGGGAGCGGTCGCCGTGTTGGCGCGTGGACGGGGTCGGCCGGGGTCATGGGGGATACCCAACCATCGTCGACGATCGAGTCACCGGGCGTGGGGCCAGAGCAGGCGGCCGAGGAAGCCCGCGGCAGCACCGAGGCCGAAGATCACCAGGCCGAGCATCACGGTGCCGACGAAGGAACTCCCCTGATCGGAATCAGCCACGCCGCTCACCCCTTTGCACCATCGGACCCGGCATCCGTCAGCATAGAGACCACGCGGCTCCATGGTGGCGAGTCGATGAGGTGCACGAGGGAGGTGCGCGATGAGCGGTGGTTCACGTCTCGATCCCTGGGTGGATTCCTACGCTACGCGCGCCCGGGGGATGACCGCCTCGGAAATCCGGGCCCTCTTCGCCGTCGCATCACGTCCCGAGGTCGTGAGTCTCGCCGGGGGCATGCCCTTCGTCCAGGCCCTGCCACTCGAGGCTCTCGCCGAGACAGCCGCGCGACTGGTGCGCGAACGTGGCGCGGAAGTCCTGCAGTACGGCTCCGGGCAGGGTGACGTCACGCTGCGCGGGCAGATCCTCGATGTCATGAGCGAGGTCGGCATCACCGCGCATCCTGATGACGTCATCGTGACGACCGGCTCACAGATGGCATTGGATCTCGTCACGCGTGTCTTCTGCGATCCCGGTGATGTCGTGCTGGTCGAAGCACCGTCCTACGTAGGTGCACTCGGCGTGTTCCGCGCCTACGAGTGCGACATCGTCCACGTCCCCATGGACGACGAAGGGCTCGTCCCTGCAGCCCTCGAGGAGACAATCGCGCGCGTGCGCGCCCAGGGCAAGCGCATCAAGATGCTCTACACGATCCCGAGTTTCCATAACCCCGCCGGCGTGACGCAGGGGGCCGATCGCCGCCAGCAGATCCTCGCCATCGCCCAGACGGAGGGCCTGCTCATCCTCGAGGACGACCCCTACGGCCTGCTCGGCTTCGAGGGCGCGCCTCCCCGCGCGATCCGCGCCGATGATGATCAGCAGGTCGTCTACCTCGGCTCCTTCTCCAAGACCATCGCCTCCGGACTGCGCGTCGGCTGGGCCGTCGCCCCCCACGGTGTCCGGGAGAAGCTCGTCCTCGCTGCAGAGTCAGCGGTGCTGTGCCCGTCCAACTACGCCCAGCTCACGGTGAGCGACTACCTCGCCACCCAACCGTGGCGCGAGCAGGTCAAGGTCTTCCGTGAGCTCTACCGCGAGCGTCGCGATGCACTGCTCGACTCGATGGAGCAGTTGATGCCTCCGGGCACCACGTGGACCGTGCCGCAGGGCGGCTTCTACTCGTGGGTGACGCTGCCCGAAGGCCTGGACTCCAAGGCCATGTTGCCGCGCGCCGTCGCCGCACTCGTCGCCTACGTACCGGGCACCGGCTTTTTCGTCGATGGACAAGGGCGCGAGAGCCTGCGCCTGTCCTACTGCTATCCCGACCCCGATCGCATCCGCGAGGGAGTACGCCGTCTCGCCGGTGTGGTGGAGTCCGAGTTGGAGATCGCTCAGACCTTCGGCACCGGCCATGTCCTGCGCGACGGCGAGGGGCCCGACAGTCCCGCACCCGATCTCCTCTAACGGAAGGCAGTCTCGATGCAGGTGCTCGTCCTCGCCGGTGGCCTCTCGGCCGAGCGCGACGTCTCGCTGCGCTCCGGTCGGCGCGTGGCCGAGGCGCTGCGTAATGCGCGCCCGGACTGGCAGGTGCTCGAGCGTGACGTCGACGCGACCCTGCTCGATGAACTCTCTGCCGATGCCCCCGATTGCGTCGTACCGCTCCTGCACGGCAGCGCTGGCGAGGACGGTGCGGTGCGAGATGTGCTGGAGTGCCTCGACCTTCCGTACGTCGGATCCCGCGCGGCTGCCAGTCGGCTCGCCTTCGACAAGCCCGTGGCCAAGACGTTGGTGCGGCGCTCGGGCGTCGCGACGCCCGAGGCGGTCGCCCTGCCGCACGCGACATTCCGTGAGCTCGGCGCACCCGGCGTTATGGCCGCGCTCGAGCGCGGCATCGGCTTCCCGCTCGTGGTCAAGCCCGCGCGCGGCGGCTCGGCGCTGGGAGTCAGCATCGTGCGCTCACGCGAAGAGTTGCCGGCTGCCATGGTCGGCGCCTTCGCCTACGGCGAGGTGGCGATGCTCGAGCGCTTCATCGACGGCACCGAGGTCGCGATCGGCGTGGTGGAGACGGCCGACGGTCCCGTGGCGTTACCCGCAGTCGAGATCGCTCCGGACGGCGGGTTCTACGACTACGCCGCTCGCTACACCGCGGGCACGACGGAGTTTCACGTGCCCGCGCGGCTGGACGCGAGCATCGCCGAGGCTGCCGCTGACGCCGCCGTCACCGCACACACCACCCTCGGGCTGCGCGACTGGTCGCGCAGCGACCTCATCATCGACGGCGACGGCACCCCCTGGTTCCTCGAGGTCAATGTCGCCCCGGGCATGACCGAGACCTCGCTGGTGCCGCAGGCGCTCTCCGCCGCAGGGATCGACATGGGCGATCAGATGGCCGCCCTCGTCGAGCGGGCGATGAAGCGCGTCTAGCCCAACGTGCTCACCCGGTGCGCTGACCACACGGTCGATGCACGATGGGCCTCCGTCACGTGCGCGGCCCTGAGGGCTGCTAGTCCGTTGTACGGAGGAAGGCGTCGATCATCGCCACGAGCACCGATCGGTCGCCACTGACGGTGAGGAAGTGCCCGCCCGGCAGTGTCTCGATCGTGACCGCGCCCGGCGCCATGCTTTCCTGGGTCGGTGTCACGTAATTGATCATCGCGAAGGGATCGTGCTCGCCCACAATGAACAGGCTCGGTGTCGCGAGCCCGATGACGTCATCGGCGAAGGACGCCCCGGTCCACACAAGGAAGTACTGCTTGTAGGCCTGCTCATCCATCACCGTGAGCGTCGCGTCAAGGAGGTTGTCGAAGGCCACCGGGTCCGCGGCGAGCACCGGGTCGAGGCCGGCGATGATCATGCCCGGCCCGTCCTCCGCCTTTCCCTTGGAGTAGGCGGCCAGGTAGGCCGGTCCGGTCTCCTCCGTGGCCCCGGTGTTGGCAACGGCAATGGCATCGAAGCCTGTGGGCATCACCGGGCAGATCCCGACGACGGCATTCACTCGCTCTGGGGCGAGCGTCGCCATGCGCAGGCCCGCTGCCCCGCCATAGCTGTGTCCGATGACATCGAAGGTGTTCCAGCCGAGCTCGTCGGCGGCAGCCAATTGCTGCTGTGCGAGGTCGGTGATATCCGCCGCTGGCGCGTTGTCGCGGGCAGTGCCGTACGCGGGATTGTGCAAGACGGCGACCTGATAGTGCTGAGGGTCGAGCAAGTCGAAGAATCCCTCGTACACGGAGGGGCCGAACCAACCATGCAGCGCGAGAACGCGCTGCGGACCGCTGCCGATGACTTGGGCAACACGTGCCGGCATGGGAACCCCCTCGAATCTGACCGAGTTTTCGGACCGTATCAGGAGGGGAGGTCGCCCGCTAGACGACCTCCACGCTCCGCACGACGTAACCCGTCGCTCCCGCGGGGATCACATCGCGGATCTCGCTCGTCTGCGTCTCGCCCAGGCCATTCGTCGCGCGCACCGTGATCAGGTGGTCGCCGGGCGTCGCCTCCCACTCCAGCCACCACTGCCGCCACGTGCGTGGTGTCGGCTGGTCAGCGAGCTGCGCGTCCTGCCAGGGACCCTCGTCGATGCTGACCTCGACACGGCTGATGCCATCGCCGTCCATCGCCCACGCGACCCCGGCGATGGCGGACCGACCGACCGACAGATTGCGCTGAGGCAGGTCGATGCGGCTGCCGGTCAGCACCGGCGCGTCCGTCGCCCAGCCACGCACGGTCCAGTACGCCGGGTCATCGGCGTACGTCGTGGCCGTGATCTTGGTGACCCACTTGGTCGCGGAGATGAAGCCGTAGAGCCCGGGGATGACCATGCGCACCGGGAATCCGTGCTCGATGGGCAGCGGCTCGCCGTTCATGCCGATGACGAGCAGTGGCTGGCGCTCGGCCAGACCGTCGAGCGGCGTGCTGCAGGTCCAGCCGTCGACGGAGGTGCTGAAGAGCTGATTCGCACTCGGCTCGACGCCCGCACGCTCGAGCAGCGGAAGCAGCGGCGTGCCGAGCCAGCGAGCCGTGCCAATGAGGTCCCCACCGACCTGATTGGACACGCACATGATCGTCACGTCGCGCTCGACCATCGGCATGTCGAGGATGTCGGCGTAGGTGAGTGTGAAAGGCCGGCGCACCATGCCGTCGAAGGTGAGCGTCCACTCCTCGGCCGGCACCTGCGGCACGATCAGTGCCGTGTCGATCCGGTAGAAGTCGGCGTTGGGTGTGACGAAGGGCGGCATACCGGGCACCGGCGCCTGCACTGATGTCGGCAGCGGAGGCAGCGGCTCGACCGGCTTGGGCAGCACGGCCGCGAGGCGTGATGCGGTCGCGCTGGCCTGATTGGTCAGCCATCGTGCGCTCGCCCAGGCCGCGCCACCGAGGACGGCGACCCCGCCGATGCCCAGGAGGATGCCGCGGCGACTCACGGGCTTGATGCCCGGGTCCTGCGTCGGTGCCGGCGTTGGTGCCTGCGCGGGGTCGTCCGGTGACCCCGCTCCCGACATCGCGACAGGAACCGTCACGGGCACCTCGACCGCCGCGTCGACGCGTGCTGCGAGGCGGACCAAGCCCCACAGCGATAGCGCAGCGGCCCCACCGGCGAGGAGCGACGGCACTGGCGCGAGCAACGCGTCAACGGGGCGCAACAGAGCGGCGACAGCACCCACGGCACCGGCGATGATCATCACCTGGACACCGAAACTCGCGCGTTCGCGGGAACGGATCCCGGCCCAGGCGGCGATGAGGATCACCGCGATGACGACGACCGCGACCACAATGGACTTCGTCGCCGTGCCGAAGGTCGATGTGGCCCACTCCTTGACGACCGCGGGCGGGATGTCGATCGCCGTCGATGCGACGACCTCGATGGGGGCATAGCCGGGATCGATGAGAGCGGCTGCGAGGGTGCCGACGGCGACGCCGAAGGCGGCCGACACGACACCGATGACGGCGTACACCCAGCGACTCACCCGGTCACGGTACGTCGGCCCGGGCCCGGTGGCATTTCAGGACGTCCTATCCGACATCTCGGGCGATACCCACCCACCAGCGACGCTTCGTCACAGGAAACGACGCCCTGTCACGCCAGGGAGGCCCCACAACCGTCACGACCCGTCGCTTTCGGCCACGGCGGAGCAGTGGTCAGGCCGCGTTGGCTGCGCAGGCCGGCGTCGACCCCGGCAGCTTGTACCGATTCAGCGCTATCCACTTGTACGTGCGATCCGCGACCCAGGCAACGCCGGGAGCATCGCCGATGGCTCCCACGACCGGCCACGGGATCGGAGCGTCGCGCAGCATGCGCATGACCGCCCGGCTGCCGGAGTGGACTCGTTGCTCGGAGTCGACGTACTGGACAGCGGTGCTGCATTCCTCAGGCGTGAGGTTGTACTGCTCGATGGCTGTGAACTGCCATGGCTCAATATCGCAGTCGGGCTTGATCCAGCGCTTGATGACATTGACCGACGCTGTGCAGAAGCCGCAGTCTCCGTCGAAGATCATCAGCGGACGCATCCCGTCAGGCTACCCCGTGAGTTGCAGGGCCTCCGCCACGATGACGGTGCTGCCACCGGTGAGGGTGAGTCGTCCGTCGGCGAGTGCCCACTCCGGGGTTCCTTCGAGTGCGTCGGCCAGCACCTGATCCTGCTCCATCAGTGCCGGCTCGCACGCCATCCTGGTCGATGCGAGGGGGCCGATCGTCAGAGTGGGACCGTCGTAGGTGACCGGGCCCGACAGTGGATTGCACGGTGTGGACACGCCAATGCCCTGCGTCGTGAAGCTGATGGCCACCGGTGTGATGACCTCCCGCTCGACGCCGTCGACGGTGATGGACTGCACGATGTACGACGTTTCCATGAGGGCCTTGGCATCCACGGCCGTGCTGTCACCACCGCTGCTAGCACCCCCGCCGCAGGCGGTGAGGGTGAGAGCGACGCCGACGAAGCCGCCTGTCACGACCATCCGCATTCGGGACATCACATGGACAGCCTACGTCGCATGGCCCGGAATCACACGGGCCAGATGTCGCCGATCGTGTAGCCCTCGGGGAAGGGATCGGTCTCGTCCAGCACCCACTCCGCCGTGCCCGTCACCCAGGCGCGTCCCGTGATGGTCGGCAGCACCGCGGCATAGTCACCGACGGTGGTCTCACCAACGAGTCGGCCGGTGAACGTCGTGCCGAGCATGCCCATGTGCACGTAGGGCTGGTCGAGACCGAGCTCGTCGCGGGCATGCAGGCAGGCCATGCGCGCGCACGTGCCGGTCCCGCACGGCGAGCGATCGAGCGCACCGGTCCACGTCGAGGGATCATCCGAGAGCTTGTCGGTCGCCATCACCATGGCGTTCTTCCCGTCGATGCCTGGCGCAGGAGCAGGTCCGGTGATCATGACGAGGTTGACGTCATCGATCTCGGGATTCAGTGGGTGCTGTACGGCGTACTGCTGATTGACAGCGAGCTTCAAGCGTGCACCCAGCGAGATGATCCGAGCAACATCGGAAGACTCAAGGCCGACCCCGAGATCCTCCGCGCGAGCCAGCACGAAGAACTGGCCACCGAAGGCCACATCCACCGGCACGGTGCGCGTCTGACCCCAGTCGGTACCGGGGTCCACGCGTGGATCGACGGGAATCTCAAGTGGCACGCCGAGGTGCACGGCGAACGCCGGCACATTGCTGATCGTGACCGCGGTGACCTTGCCTTCTTCACAGCGCGCCTCGACGCTCACCAGGCCGACCGCAGTCTCGACAGTGACGGTCGTGACGGGCTCGACCATGGGGATGCGGCCGGACTCCAGCAGGGCTGTGACGGTGCACATCGTGTTGCTGCCCGACATCGGCGTGAAGGCGCCCTGCTCCATGACGATGATCGCCACATCCGCGCGCGGATCCGAGGGCGTCAGTGCGAGGACCGCGCAGAGCCCCGGATAGCCGCGCGGCTCGTGCAGGACGAGGCGACGGACGTCATGCAGATGCGTGGTGGCGTAATCGAAGCGTTCCGCGATGGTCGCGCCGGGGACAAGATCGTCCATACCCACAATGACACGACCGGGCTCGCCCTCGGCGTGGGCATCGATCGAGGTGAAGCGCAAACTCACAGCGCCTGAGCATGCCGCAGCGCGGCGCCGAGCTCGGCGCGGGCCTCAGCCGTGATCGGTCGGATGGGTGCGCGGGTGGGGCCGGCGGATTCGCCGATCTCCTCCAGGCCACCCTTGATTGCCGCGACGTAGTTGTGGGACTCGAGCACATCGTTGACCGGCCACAGCCCCGCCCACAGCCGACGTCCCTCGGCGAGATCGCCTTTGACCGCCAGCGCCTCGTAGAGCCGCACGGCCTGCTCGGGAAGCAGGTTGGCCATGCCCCACACCGAACCCGTGGCACCGGTCGCGAGCGCCCCGAAGGTGAGGGTGTCCCAGCCGTTGAAGAGCGTGATCTTGTCGGCGTACTTGATGAGCATCGCGGTCACCGAGGAGAAGTCGCCGCTGGTGTCCTTGATGTATTCCACGCCGGGGATGTCGCCCAGTCCGGCGAGCTCGGCGGGGGAAAGGCGCAGGCCGGTAGCACCGGGCACGTTGTAGTAAACGATCGGGATGTCGATCGCCTCTCCGACAGCGGTGAGGTGGGCATGGAGTTCGTGCAGGCGCAGCGGGTCGTAGTACGGCGGCACGATCATGACGCCCTTGGCGCCTGCCTGCTGCGCGTGCACGCTGAGTTCAATCGTCTCCTGTGTCGACTGCGCACCGGTGTGCGGGAGGACCGGGATGCGGCCGGCCGCGGCCTCGATGACGGCATCGGTGACATGGCGGCGCTCGGCGTGGGTCATCGTCGTGAATTCACCCGTGGTGCCAAGTGGCACGAGCCCGTGGATCCCTGCCGCCACCATGCGATCGACATGTCGCTGGATGCCGGCGTCATCGACGGCGAAGTCGTCGGTGAAGGGGGTGACGAGGGCGACCAGGATGCCGGTGATGCTCATGCGTGCACTCCAGACGGGGTGAGGGCGGGCATCGGCTTGATGCGCCGCGCGAAGCGAGTCGGACTGAAGGGCAGGAGCCGAGGCGGGTAGCCGCGACCGAGCATCGCGTCGGCGAGGGCCCGAGAGGACCCGGGACCGAGGGTCACGCCGAGCATCCCGTGCCCACCGGAGACGAAGGCGTTGGCGGTGCCCGGCAGCAGCCCGATGATGGGCATGCCGTCGGGAGTCATCGGTCGCATGCCCGCCTTGGCCTGCGGCGCACTCGCCGGCGTCTGCCAGTGGTCGAAGTAGCCCGCGGGCCCGCGGAGGATCGCCTGCACGCGCGTGACATTGACGTCCTCATCCATGCCGGCGAATTCCATGGTGCCGGACAGGCGCAGGCGCCCGTTGTACGGCGTCATCGCGATCTTGGCATCGGAGAGATTGACGGCGGTGCGCAGGTGAAGCGGTGCAGGCGTCATATCGATGGAGTAACCCTTGCCTGGGCGGATCGGCAGGGGTACGCCGAAGAGCTCGGTGACGCGTCCGGTCCACGCTCCAGCGGCGACGGCAAATGTGTCCCCGGTGAAGCGTCGCTCACCGCTGCGCACGGCAACGATCGCATCGCCCAGGCGCTCAACCCGATCGATAGGTGCTGACTCCGTTATCGTGCCGCCAAGCTCGACGATGCGCGCACGCAGACCGCGAGTCAGCGATGCCGCATCGAGGTGTCGCTCGTGCGGGAAGTAGATGCCGCCAGCAAGTCCGCTGCGCAGCGCGGGCTCGGCTTGATGGATCGCGTCACCCTCGAGCACCTGGGGATCGAGACCGAAGGCTGCCTGCAGGTCGAGTCCTTCGACGTGGTGATGCATGTTGTCAGCGTCACGGAAGGCCATGAGCAGGCCCTGGGCGTAGGAGTCGAAGGCGACGCCGTCGCGCGCGTAGTCATCGAGGATGTCGTTGGTGGACTCGGCCAGCGCGAGGTGTGCCTGGAAGCCCGCGCGGAAGTCCCGCTCATTGCAGCGTCGCCACATGCCGAGCATGAACTTCACGTGATCGGGGTGCACGGATGGACTGATGTAGAGCGGGGAGTCCTTGCGGATCATCCACTTCATCGACTTGAGGATGAGGCCGGGTCCGGGCACGGGCGCTGCCTCGGAGGGCACGACCCATCCCGCGTTGACCGCGGAAGCACCCAGGCCGGGCTCGCGCGCATCGACGATCTCGACCTCGGCGCCCTGACGCGCGAGCTCGTAGCCGAGCGTGAGCCCGAGGACGCCACCACCGATGATGACCGTACGCATACGCAGCCCCTATCCCTCGATGACGTCGACGATACGGCGTAGGTCATCGAGGTCAGCGAACTCGATGACGAGGCGGCCGCGGCTGCGCTCGGAACGCACACCTTCCACGCGCACGCGCGTGTCGAGCGCATCACCGAGTCGCGTGCTCACCGCGTCGGTCACCTCTGCCACGGCAGCCGACGCACCACCACGTGGCCGCGGCGTGCGCTTGCGCTTCGGCTCGCCATCGTCGCCGATGAGCACGATCTCCTCGACGGTGCGCACCGACAGGCCCTCCTTGACGATGCGCTCGGCGAGGGCGTCCATGGCCTCGGGGTCCTCAAGGGAGAGCAGTGCGCGGGCGTGCCCGGCACTGATGACGCCGGCAGCGACGCGACGCTGGACGGCCGGGGGCAACTTGAGCAGCCTCATGGTGTTGGCTACCTGCGGACGTGAGCGGCCTAGTCGCTGCGCCAGCTCGTCCTGTGTGCCCCCGAAATCGGCGAGCAACTGCTGGTACGCCGCCGCCTCTTCTAGGGGATTGAGTTGTGCACGGTGCAGGTTCTCCAGCAGTGCCTCGCGCAGCATGTCGTCATCAGCGGTCTCGCGCACGATCGCCGGGATGCGTTCGAGACCGGCTTCCTGCGACGCCCGCCAGCGACGCTCGCCCGCGATGAGTTCGAAGGCTGCACCCTTGCCGTCGCGACGCCGCACGACGATCGGCTGGAGCAGGCCGATCTCCTTGATGGAGTACGTCAGCTCGGCGAGGGCATCGGTGTCGAAGACCTGCCGTGGCTGCCGCGGGTTGGGCACGACATCGTCCGGTGCCACCTCGACGTACACCGCACCCACGATCGGATCGAGATCGCCCGACCGAGGCGGCTCGGCCGACTCGCCGACACGCTTCGGGGCGGCAGCCTTGACCTTTCCGGCCTTGCCCTTTCCGGCCCCGGCGGGCGTCGACGCGGGCTCCGTGGGAATGAGGGCTCCGAGTCCGCGGCCGAGCCCGCGCTTCGCCTCAGCCATATGCCACCTCACCCTTAGTCCTGTGGATAACTTGTGGATAACTAGTCATGGGGGCCCTGATCGAGGTCGCGGGCTGCCTGGACATAGGCGAGGGCGCCCGAGGAGCCGGCGTCGTAGGCGAGCACCGTCTGGCCATACGACGGGGCTTCGGACAGTCGCACCGAGCGAGGAATGACCGTCGGCAGCACGGCATCGCCGAAGTGGCCCCGCACCTCTTGGACCACCTGGGACGACAGCCGGGTGCGCCCGTCGTACATCGTGAGGAGCACAGCTCCCACTCGCAGATCCGGGTTGAGGTGCTTGGTCACCAGGTCGACCGTGCGCAGAAGTTGGGAGACCCCCTCGAGGGCGTAGTACTCGCACTGGATCGGCAGGAGGAGTTCACGGGCGGCCACGAGGGCGTTGAGGGTGAGCAGGCCCAGGCTGGGAGGGCAGTCGATGATGACGTAGCCCAAGGGCCGGCCCTGAGTGGCCTCGAAATCCACCAGGTAGGCCTGGATCGCCCGGTCCAGGCGCCCCTCACGCGCCACGAGGGAGACCAGCTCGATCTCGGCCCCGGCCAGGTCGATCGTCGCGGGGGCGGCCCACAGGTGACCCCCGCCCTCCTGGGTCGGGCCGACGATCTCAGCCAGGGGCACGTCCTGGGTGAGAACCTCATAGGTGCTGAGCACCCCGCTGTGGTGCTCCAGGCCCAGTGCCGTCGAGGCGTTGCCCTGGGGGTCGAGGTCGATCACGAGGACGTCCCGGCCATCCGCAGCGAGGGCTGAGGCGAGATTGACCGTGGTGGTCGTCTTGCCCACCCCGCCCTTCTGGTTGGCGACCGCGATCACCCGGGTCATCGAGAGCCCTCCGCGGAGGGCATGCGGTCGTCCTCTCGGGGCCAACCCAGGCCGGTGAGGGCGGGCGG
>JBEAQC010000048.1:0-3948 GCA_041164085.1 Actinomycetota bacterium | reverse complement strand
AGCGTTCCCGCGACTATGCCCGGCAGGCTCATCGGCAGGACCACGCGGCGGAAGAGGTCGAAGCCGCTGGCGCCTAGGTCGCGGGCGGCTTCGAGGAGGCTGGGGCTGATCCGGTCAAGTGCTGCGAAGAGCGGAAGCAGCATGTAGGGCACGTAGCCATAGATCAGCCCCATGACGACGGTGTAGGGATTGCCGCTCAGCCAGTTGATATCCAGGGGGACCGTGCCGCCGAGGGTGATGATCGAGTTGACCAGCCCATCGGGCTGCAGCAGGTTGATCCACGCAAGCATGCGCATCATGTAGGAAATGAAGAACGGAGCTACGAGGAGGGCGAGGACCAAGCCCTTGTATTTGCCGGCGTATCGCGCGGTGAAGTAGGCCACGGGAAAGGCGATGATCAGGCACGACACCACCGCAATGACGACGTAGAGAAGCGTGCGCAGGACAGCGGGGAGGTAGAAGTTGTCCGGACCGACCAATCGATCCCAGACGACCCCGACCTGCGTGAACTGCCACTCGAGCGGATTCCAGATGGGCACCGGCGACCTGAAAATCGGATCGACCGTGCCGAATGACACGCACAGGACGACATAGAGCGGGACGAGGAAGAACAGGGCGATCCACACCATCGCGGGAAGGCCGAGAACGGGCCAAAGGAACCGCGTGGAGCGATCGCCCACCTACGCACCGGCCTTGAACTGCTGCCAGATCGCCTGGTACTCGGCCTCGACCGCCGGCGGGAGCTCCAGCAGCGGGTACCCGACCTGGAACCACTCCGGCTTCACGACAGCCGCTGCGAGGTTCTCGGGCACCCAACCGTCGGCCACCATGGTGTCCGGCGACAGCGACTTCATCGGCGGCTGGTAGCCGACCCAACTGAAGTTCTCGAGGGCGACATCGTTCGTGAGCATGTAGTTGAGGAAGTGGTGCGCCAGGACGGGGTTCTCTCCACCCTTAGGCAGACAGAGGAAGTCGTTGCCGATTAGGCCCTGGCCGGTCGGCGGGCTCCAGTAGCGCAGCACGGACGGATCGACACCCTCGGGCAGGTAGTACTGGCCGGTGATCATGTCGCCCGACCAGCACTGCGACAAGGACAGCACACCCTCGGGGATATCGGTGTAGCCCGTGATGGTGACACGCGGCTGGCTCAGGGAGAGCATCTCGAGCATGGCATCACGCGTCGCGCCGAGAACCGCCGGATCGGCCGTATTCACGTCCGTGCCACCGTCACGCAGGATCGTCATGCCGATGACCTCGCGGTCGTCATCGAGCACAGCGATCTCGCCGGCGTACTTGCTGTCCCAGAAGACGTCGTAGGGGTTGGGTCGAGCGCCGATGTCCTCGGGGATGAGGTCATTGCGCCAGCCGATTCCCGTCGTGTAGACGGTGTAGGGCACGGTGTACTGCCATTCCAGGTCGTACCAGGGGTTTTGGAACTCATCCCACGCATCGGAGATCTTCGGGATGTAGCTGTGATTGAGCGGACGGATGAGATCGCCGTACACGAGCCTGCCGAGGTAGTTGTACGTGAGGAATGCGACGTCGTAGGGCACCGAGCCAGTGCGGATCTTGGTGAGGGCCTCGGGCAGGTCATTGAACGTCGACAGTTCGACGGTGACGTTGTAGTCCTTGTACTCCTCCTGGAAGCCCTTGAGCACTCGGTTCCATACGTAGTCCGGGTAGTTATAGAGCCGCAACGTTGCATTCGCCTCCGGCTCGAGGTCAGACGCGATCGGCTCGTTGCCCGGGTTGATCGGCCACTTCACCGGGTTCTGCGGTGAGGCGATCGGGATGCCAGTCTCGCTCGGACTGGGGGCCGCAGATCCCGAGGCGGAGCTCGCTGCCGACGACGCCGCTCCGGTGGGTCCGCTCAGGGGCTGCTCCCGTGCACACGCGCCCAGGGCCCAGGCGGCGGGAAGGGCGAGAGCAGACGTCTGGAGCAACCGCCGACGCGACACTGGCCGGCGCGGCTGGGGGGACGGAGCCATGGCGATTTCCTCGACTTCCCTCGGCGTTGTGGGTCGATCCCTAGACTGATCGACGGTTCAGCATTTGGCAAGCACTTTGCCCCAATTGCAGGAGGATTGATGAGGCACGGAAACGGGGAGACGTCTCAGTGAAGGGGGGCAGCGTCTCCGTTATGGCCTTGCACAAGTCCTACGGCGAGGTGCCCGCTGTCCGCGGCATCGACGTGGACATTGCCGCGGGAGAGTTCTTCAGTCTCCTGGGCCCATCCGGATGTGGCAAGACCACGACTTTGCGGATGATCGCAGGATTCGAAACGCCCACGTCGGGTGAGATCCGGATCGACGGCAGCGACGTATCGAGGGTGTCGGCCAACGATCGTCCCGTCAACACCGTGTTCCAGAACTACGCGCTCTTTCCCTTCATGACCGTCGAAGACAACGTCGCCTTCGGGCTGCGTTATCAGAAGGTCGGCAAGGCTGACGCCAAGCGCAAGGTCGGCGAAGCACTTGAGATGGTGCGCATGGGCCAGTACGCCAAGCGCCGGCCCGGGCAACTCTCTGGTGGCCAGCAGCAGCGCATCGCACTCGCCCGCGCGATCGTGCTTGGACCTCGCGTGCTTCTGCTCGACGAACCCCTCGGGGCCCTGGACGCAAAGCTCCGCAAGGCGCTTCAGATCGAGTTGAAATCCCTGCAGGAATCGCTCGGCATCACCTTCATCTACGTCACCCACGACCAGGAGGAAGCCCTGACGATGTCGGACCGGATGGCGGTCATGGCCGGGGGTCTTATCGAGCAGATCGGGACTCCGGAGGAGGTCTATGACTCCCCGGCAACGGCGTACGTCGCGGACTTCCTCGGCAGCGCCAACGTCCTCAGCGTCGATGTGGTCGGCTCAGGCGGCGAGGGCCGGACCGCGATCCGGGTCGCCGGCCAGGACGTGGTCTGCCGGGGTACCGCTGCCGCCGGCGACGACGTACGACTGGTCATCAGGCCGGAGCGTCTCACCCTTGAGCCCATCGGTGACGAAGCAGGATCCCTGCAGGGCACGGTGCTGCGCAGTATCTACCAGGGCGCGACGACGGACATCATCGTCACGCTCGGTGATGGCTCCGAACTCGTCGTGCGCAGGCCGAGTGAGCGCGCAGGTGAGCACTCTTCTGGTGACAGCGTCACGGTGCACTGCCGACCCGATGCGATGCGCCTGCTCCCCGTCGGAGCGATGGCCGACTAGGCGCTGGCCGTCTCCTGCACCGCCGCCAGCGGCTGACCGAGGTAGCCCCGGGCGACCATGGTGACGAACTGGTAGATCGCGTCCTCATCCGGTGATAGCGGTCCGGGCTCAGCAAATCCGCTGTCGAGGCCGCGCTGCACCGACTCGCACGCGCCCCAGTCCTCGCGATTGGTGATATCCCAGAAGTCCATGGCGTACGCCGGGCTGAATCCAGGCTTGTCGAGGGCCTCCGGCGGGAACGCCCACTGGCACTCCACCCAGGTCTCGCGCGGTGACAGCGGAACCATGCGATGGGTCATGACGTAGTCAGGGTGAAGGCTCACGAGCAGGTTGGGGAAGATGCCGATGTAGTCGATACGCCGCTGCTCCAACTCGCTGAGACCGGGAATGAAGACGCCGTCGCTGTGACCGTCGAGTGACATCGTCACGGCGTGAGGACGCAGGTCCTGCCAGCCGCCGACCCAGACACCCGCGGATGGAGCCCAGTTCTCACCGCTCTCCGGCGGGCTGACCTGGCAGAGCTCGGGGTGGATCGACGAGCAGTGGTAGCACTCCTGGTAGTTCTCGATAACGATCTTCCAATTGGCCTGGATGACGTACTCGTGGCGCCCTTGGACGATCAAACGCTCGGGCGCGTACTGGGCGATGCGCTCCTCCAGCCCGGCAACGTGACGCGACAGCGGACCCGCGAGGCCGGAGATGTCGAGGAAGATCCAGCCGTGCCACTCCTCGACGGTGATCGGCCGCAG
>JBEAQC010000047.1:0-3094 GCA_041164085.1 Actinomycetota bacterium | reverse complement strand
GTGGAGACCAGGTGCATGACGTGCGAGTAGCGCTCGACCTGCATGAACTCGACCACCTCGACACTGCCGGGAGCGCAGACGCGGCCTAGGTCATTGCGACCCAGGTCGACGAGCATGAGGTGCTCCGCGCGCTCCTTGTCGTCGGCAAGCAGATCCTCGACCAGGCGCGCATCCTCCTCCGGGGTGGCACCGCGCGGACGGGTCCCCGCGATCGGGTGCACCCGGCAGCGCCCCTCATGCACCGTGACGAGGGCCTCGGGCGATGAACCCACGATGTCGAAGTCGACCCCGTCACCGTCGGAGGAGGGGATGCGCAGGAGGTACATGTACGGGCTGGGGTTGGTCACGCGCAGGACGCGGTAGACATCCAGCGCGCTCGCCGGACATGCGGCATCGAATCGCTGCGACACCACGACCTGGAAGGCATCTCCCGCACGGATGTGCTCCTGGGCCACGAGCACGCTGCGTTGGAAGTCCTCGGAGGTCGTGCGATCGGTCGCCTCCGAGACGGCGTGAGGGTCGTACGTCGCCACCGTCGATGCGGCCGGGGAGCGCAGGTCGCGCTCCATCGCATCGAGACGCCTGGTGGCATCCGACCACGCCTCGTCGATGCGCTCGTCGGAGTTGTCGACGTTGATGGCGTTGGCGATGAGCAGGACCGTGCCGTCAGCATGGTCGAGCACAGCCAGGTCCGTCGCGAGTAGGAAGCCGAGTTCGGGCACGCGCAGTTCATCGGGATTGGCGTCGGGGATCTGCTCCCACCGGCGCACGGCGTCGTAGGACAGATAGCCGACCATGCCCCCGGTGAGTGGCGGGAGGCCTTCGGGTCGATCGGTGTGCAGCAGGTCGACGGTGGCACGCAGGGCGTCGATCGGATTCCCCTCGCGCGGCACATCGAGCGGCGGATCTCCCCACCACTCGACGCGACCATCTCGCTCGGTGAGCATCGCGGAGCTGCGGACGCCAACGAAGGAGAAGCGCGAATAGGCCCGGCCGTGCTCTGCGGACTCCAGGAGGAAGGTGCCCGGCCGCTCCTGCGCGAGCTTGCGGTACAGGCCCACCGGCGTCTCCCCGTCGGCGAGAAGTCGACGCACGACCGGGATCACGCGTCGGCCCGGAGCGAGCTCGCGGAAGCGTTCGAGATTCGGAGCCGTGCCACCGGGCGCCGGGAGCGGGAAGCCCCAGGCGACGCGATCGCTCATGAGCCCTCGCCACCGGCGTCGAGGGGGGTGAAGCAGGTGCGCGCACCGGTGTGGCACGCCACTCCGGTCTGATCGACAAGGAGGAGGAGGGTGTCACCATCGCAGTCGACGCGAATCTCGCGTACCGCCTGCGGATTGCCCGACGTCTCACCTTTCACCCAATACTCCTGGCGACTGCGGGACCAGTAGGTCGCTCGGCCGGTCTCCTGCGTACGCCGCAGCGCCTCGGCATTCATCCACGCGACCATGAGCACTTCGCCGGAGTCCCACTGCTGAACGACCACCGGCACGAGGCCGTCGGCGTCGTAGCGCACGGGAATCACCACGCCATTGTCTGCCATGCGTCCTAGGACTCCCGCACGGGTCGCACGGGGAGTCCGGCTCGCTCGAGCTCGTGCTTGACCTCGCCGATGGTGACCTCGCCGAAGTGAAAGACGCTCGCCGCGAGCACGGCGTCAGCACCCGCGTGGACGGCCGGCACGAAATCATCCACCCGCCCGGCTCCCCCGCTGGCAATGATGGGCACATCCACAGCAGCGCGGACGAGCTCGATGAGCACCGTGTCGAATCCCTCGCGCGTGCCGTCGGCATCCATGGAGTTGAGCAGGATCTCGCCCACTCCGCGGTCGGTGGCCTCGCGAACCCACGCGATCGTGTCGAGGCCGGTGCCCTCACGTCCGCCGTGCGTCGTCACCTCGAATCCGGATTCGGTCGCAGCACTGCGACGGGTGTCGACCGAGAGCACGACGCACTGCGAGCCGAATCGCGCAGCAGCCTCGTCGATGAGCGAGGGCGACCGCACCGCCGCCGTGCTCAGGCTCACCTTGTCGGCACCGGCACGCAGGAGCCGATCGAAGTCATCCGGGGTGCGCACGCCTCCACCGACGGTGAGGGGGATGAAGACTTCGTCGGCAGTGCGCCGTACGACGTCGTACGTCGTCTCCCTGTCCCCCGACGATGCGGTGATGTCGAGGAAGACGAGTTCGTCGGCGCCCTCCCGGTCATAGCGACGGGCGAGCTCGATCGGATCTCCGGCATCGCGCAGGCCCGTGAAGTTGACTCCCTTGACGACACGTCCCGCATCCACATCGAGACACGGGATCACCCGGACAGCGAGGCTCACGGCTGCGGCGGACCCCAGGTCCACAGGTCAATCCGCGGCTCGATCGCAGCGACGAGCTCAGGGAAGGTGAAGGCCCCGTCGTAGAGGGCGCGGCCGACGACCGCTCCCGCGATCCCCTGGGGGATCATCTCGACGAGCTTGTGCACGTCCTCGAGCGTGGCAATGCCGCCGGACGCGATGATCGGTGTCTGCGTGTGCTTGCAGATGCGGTGCAGCAGATGGAAGTGGGGACCGTGCATCGTGCCGTCGCGCTCGACGTCCGTGACGATGTAGTGAGCACAGCCAGCCGCATCCAGGCGATCGATAGCCTCGAAGACATCGCCGCCCTCCTGGGTCCAGCCACGGGCAGCGAGCGTGGTGCCGCGCACGTCGAGGGACACCGCGATCTTGTCGCCGTGCTCGGCGATGACTCCGGCCACCCAGTCGGGCTGCTCCATCGCGGCCGTGCCGATGACGACGCGGTGGGCGCCCGTGGCCAGCGCGGCAGCGAGCGACTCGTCATCGCGGATGCCGCCGGCCACCTCGACGTGGCAGCGATCGCGCACCGAGGCGACGATGGCCGCGACCTGCTCCGCATTGGTGCCCCGGCCGAACGCGCGGTCGAGATCGACGACGTGCAGCCAGTAGGCCCCCTGGTCGACCCACTGCCGCGCCGCGGCGACGGGATCGCCGTACGAGGTCTCGGTGCCGGCTTCGCCCTGCACGAGCCGCACGGCGGTGCCGTCGGCGATGTCGACAGCGGGAAGGAGTTCGAATCGGGTGCCTGGGG
>JBEAQC010000046.1:0-11408 GCA_041164085.1 Actinomycetota bacterium | reverse complement strand
TCGACCCCAGCACGATTCAGTAACGGGCGGCGCCGCCGCCTTGCGCCCCGGGGCACATCGCGACAGGTTGCGTAGACCCCCGGGGTCAACCGACCCCCAATGAAGAGGAGTTTCTTCATGGCACGTGCATTCACAGGTCGCCGGATGGCCGTCGTGGCATCCGCCGGCGTGCTGGCGCTGGGCCTCGCCGCTTGCGGTGGCTCGAGCGACAGCGGCTCATCCGATTCGGCAGCCCCGGAGACTTCCGCGGCGCCGGCTCCCGATGGCGAACCCGTCAAGGTGACGCTGATCACCAAGGACTCGACCAACCCGTTCTTCGTCGCCATGCAGGAAGGCGCGAAGGAGGCCGCCGCGGCCCAGGGCGTCGATCTCACTGTCGGTTCCGGCAAGGCGGAGGGCGACGACCAGGGC
The DNA here is from genome assembly GCA_041164085.1 of Actinomycetota bacterium. Taxonomy (GTDB): domain Bacteria; phylum Actinomycetota; class Actinomycetes; order S36-B12; family S36-B12; genus Mxb001. The sequence goes on along the minus strand of JBEAQC010000046.1, from coordinate 10,997 downwards.
CAGATCGACCTCATCGAGCAGGCCATCGCCCGCGGTGACGCAGGCATCCTGATCACGCCCATCTCGACCAACGTCAATGCCGCGATCGAGAAGGCACGCGCTGCGGGCCTCTACGTCATCGCGCTCGACACGCCGACCGATCCGCCGGACGTCGTCGACATCACCTTCGCGACGGATAACTGCCTCGCGGGTGAGGCCATTGGTCAGTGGACCGCTGGCTGGCTCAACGGCGAGAAGGCCACCATCGCGCGTCTGGTCATCTTCAACGACCGCATGGTGTCCGTCGACTACTGCCGTGACAACGGCTTCCTGCGGGGCATGGGCATCGACATCGCTGACCTGACGGTCATGGGTGACGAGGCCGAGTCCGGCACGTACACCACCGGTGCCGGTGGCGAGTACGAGTGGGTCTGCCTCGAGGCCACGGGCGCCAACCAGGAGGGCGGCCGCGCTGGCATGGAGAAGTGCCTCGCTGCTAACCCCGACATCAACGTCGTCTACACGATCAACGAGCCCACCGCCTTCGGTGCTGCTGAGGCCCTCAAGGCCGCCGGCAAGACCATCGGCACGGACGTCGTCATCGTCTCCGTCGACGGTGGCCTCGCGGGTGTTGAGGCTGTGAAGGCTGGCGAGATCCAGGCCACCTCGCAGCAGTACCCGCTGCTCATGGCGAGCCTCGGCGTCGAGGCCATTGCGGCCATCGCCAACGGTGGCGCGCCGCCGCAGAACACGTCGGCAGACGGCACGTTCTTCGATACCGGTGTGAAGCTGTGCACCGAGGATCCGCAGGACACCGTGACCGCTGCCGAGCAGTGGACTGCTCAGCAGTGCATCGACAACGCCTGGGGCTGATCGACTCCTAGGTAGTCAGGTGCGGGGCGGCTTTCTTTACGAAGGCCGCCCCGCACTTCGTCCCCGCCGCTAGTGTTCTCCCCACCTGCTCCTCGTCTGGAGGTTGATGTGAGTCCAACGGCTCCAACTACGGCCGTCGATGAGTTCGCCGGCAAGGCGACGGTGATGCAGAAGGTCCAGTCGACCTTGCATCGCTACCCCTGGCTGAGTCCCCTCGTCGTCCTCGGTGTCCTTCTCGTGATCTTCGTGGGACTTGGTGTCGTCGGCGTGGGCGACCTCGACAACTTCATCAAGCCAGGGACACTCTCGCTGGTTCTTCAGCAGACGGTGATCGTCGGCACGCTCGCGATCGCTCAGACGATCGTCATCCTCACCGCTGGCATCGATCTGAGCATCGGCGCGATCATGGTGTTCGGCCAGATGTTCATGGCCAATCTCGCCGTCTTCACTACTGCGTCCAATGTCACCTTCATGGCCGGACAGAACCCGGCACTGGCGGTCTTCGTCGGGATTGTCGTCTCAACCTTGGCTAGCAGCCTCAACGGCTTCCTGATCGTGCGGTTCAATCTGCCGCCCTTCATCGTCACTCTCGGCACACTGAGCATCTTCACCGCGCTCACGCTGATCCTCTTCAAGGCCCGCACCATCCAGGGCAAGGAGATGCCCGACTTCATGGGCCTCCTGGGCACCGGATTCCAGATCGGGCCCTTCACCTTCACCCTGGGCCTCGTGGTGATGCTTGCCCTTTACGCAATCTTCGCCTACGCCCTGCGTGGCACCGCCTGGGGCACGCACGTCTACGCGGTCGGCGATGATCCCGCCGCCGCCGAGCTCTCCGGTATCAACGTCAAGCGCGTCCTGTTCAGTGTTTACGCGATCGCCGGGGTGGTCATCGGTATTGCCGGGTGGATCACCATCGGGCGCCTCGATGCGGCCAGTCCCAACGTTGCACCTGAGATCAACCTCGAGACGATCACCGCTGTTGTCATCGGTGGCACCTCGCTCTTCGGCGGCCGCGGCCGTCTCATCGGAACGCTCCTCGGAACACTCATCATCGTCGTTCTCGACTTCGGCCTCTCGCTGGCCGGACTCGACCAGGCCTATCGCGTGCTCGCGATCGGCATCCTCGTCATCGTCGCCGTCGCTGTCGACCAGTGGATCCGGAAGGTGAAGGCATGACCGCCACGACAACAACCCAGCCCATCGTCCAGGGCAAGGATCTCAACAAGTCCTTCGGTCGCGTCGTCGGCCTCGCCGACTGCAACTTCGAGCTCTACCCCGGGGAGGTCTGCGCCGTCGTTGGGGACAATGGCGCCGGCAAGTCCACTCTCATCAAATGTCTCTCCGGAGCGCTCTCGCCAGACTCCGGCGAGATGTACGTCAGCGGCAATCGGGTCGCGTTCAAGTCGACGAACGATGCCCGGAGTCACGGAGTCGAGACGGTTTACCAGACCCTTGCGGTCGCACCGGCCCTCGACATCTCCGAGAACCTCTACCTTGGCCGCGAAGAGCGCAAGAAGGGCTTCCTGGGGAGGGTGTTCCGCAGCTTGGACAAGAAGGGAATGCGCGCCAAGGCGACCCAAAGCCTCAACGAGTTGGGGGTGCTCACAGTTCAGAGCATCACTCAGACTGTCGAGACTCTGTCCGGTGGTCAGCGCCAGGCTGTGGCCGTGGCACGGGCCGGGGCCTTCGGCTCCCAGGTCGTCATCCTCGACGAGCCCACGGCCGCGCTGGGTGTCAACGAGTCGGCTCGCGTGCTCCAGCTCATCAAGGACCTGCGCGACCGCGGGATGAGCATCATCCTCATCTCGCACAATATGCCGCAGGTCTTTGACGTCGCCGATCGCATCCACGTGCAGCGGCTAGGTCGTCGCGCTGCTGTCGTCACGCCGCAGTCTCACCAGATGCAGGACGTCGTCGCGATCATGACGGGTGCGATGACGGTCCCCGAGTCCGAGCAGCAGCTCGGTCCGGTGCGCTGAGTCTCAGGGAATTGCGCTAGCGGTAGAGCGAGGGACGCTCAGGCAGGTCGATCGACTGCGGTCCGTACGTGATCGCGGTGACCGCGGCGTTGGCTGTGATCGTCGCGAGCAGGCCATCCCATGCTGTCGCTCCGCTTGTTGTACCTACTCGCGTGGCGTCCACCCATGCCTGCAACTGCCGGCGATAGGCGTCCTCGAAGCGGCCGAGCCAGAGTTCGGGCACCTCGTGTCCGACCGCGCGCTGCGCACGCCGGGTGAGGTAGGAACCGTCACCCATCTCGACCGTGCCCTCGCTGCCCACGACCTCGCAGCGCACCTCGTAACCGTAGGCAGCGTTGACGAATGCCTCCACCTCGACGATGACGCCACCGCGCGTGGTGAGCAGCATGAGGATCGGATCAAGCTCGCCCTCGGGGGTGCGCGGGCCCGCCTTCCCTGCGACCACCTGCACGGTGGCGTAGTCGTCACTGAGCAGCCAGCGGTTGATGTCGATCTCGTGGATAGCCGAATTGGTGAGGGTGCCGGAGGTCGTCAGGCCGTACGGCGCGTACTCGTTGCGGTGCACGTTGTGCACGATCAGGGGCTGTCCGATGGAGGACAGTGACTCCTTGAGTGCGACGTAGCCGGGATCGAATCTGCGCATGAAGCCGAGTGAGATCAGGCGTTGCCCCAGATCGATCTCGGCATCGACCACCGACGTTGCCTCTGGCACGGTCGGCGCCAGCGGCTTTTCACACAACGTTGGCCGCTGGGCGTCGAGGCAGATTAAGGCCTGCTCGGCGTGCAGCGCATCCGGTGAGGCGATGACCACCACATCGCTTGAGGCGATGAGTTGCTCCACCGTGGGGGCTACATGTGCTCCTATCTCATCGGCAAGGGCGTTGGCCCGGGCCACGTCGGCGTCGTAGAGCCAGCTGACCTGGGCGCCCGCCACCTCCCGTGAGAGCGAGCGCGCATGGGAGGTGCCGATGTTGCCGGTACCGATGACACCCACGCTGAGGATCTCCACCCGCGCATTCAATCAGCGTCATGCGCGTGCACGACTGTCGGGAGCATGGACTGAGCACATACGATCGTGGGATGAAGCGTCCGGTGCTCGTGGCCTGCCTTGTGGCCCTCGCCGGCTCGATGTCGTCCTTGACCGCGCAGGCCACTCCATCACCTGAGCCGCGCGAGACGACGACCCTGACCATCGGCACGACCCTTCCTGACACCGGATCGCTCAAGGCCTATGGTCCGGCGACGCAGGCCGCCGTACAGCTGGCGGTGGATGATGCGAACGCCGCCGGGGGAGTCCTGGGCGCAGACGTGATGCTCGTGGCCGGCGACTCGGGTGGCACAGGATCGCGTACCTTCGCCCGCACCCTCTCCTCGATGCCGCAGGCGCAGGCGATTATCGGCCCGCTGTCGTCGTCGCTCGTCCTCGACAATCTCGGGGCCGTAGCGGGTCGCGCCCTCATCTCGCCCGCGGCCGTCAGCCCCAAGCTCAGCGGAGTCCTCGCGCGCACGGTGCCTGCCGAGCCACTCGCCGGAGCGATGCTGGCCGCCCTGGCCCAGCGGCGGGGTGCGCTGCGTCTAGTCGTCGTAGGGCCGCGCGATCAGCGTGCCCTCCTCGACGCGGCGATGGATCGGGCCGGCGACCTGCGCCTCGCAGCGGTTGCCGTGTCCTACACCAAGCGTCAGTCCGCGGCCAATATCGCAACGCGCATCGTGCGCACCAGCGCAGACGCGATGGTGCTCGCCTCGGGTGCGGACACGACAGCGATCCTGCGGGAATTGATCCGACGCGGCATGCCCGCCCGAGTCTTCCTCGCTCCGAGTGCGGCGGCCGGCGTCCAGCCCAGGGATTTGCGCAGGGGCACCCTGGACGGTGCGCAGACGATCGGGCTGGACGTTCGGGTACCGCGGTCACTCGCCTCCCGGCTGAAGCAGATCGTGCCGACCGCTCCCGAGACGGCGTACTCCGCGCAGGCCTACGACGCGGCGGCCATCGCGATTCTCGCCGCCGAAGCGTCGGGGCGCCTGATCGGTGAGGTCACCTCGGACGGGGTGCGCGCTGCGCTGCCGTCGGTCACGTCGGTGGGGCAGCCATGCGACGGACTCGCGAAGTGCCTGCGCCTGCTGCGGCGCGGGGTCGATATCGACTACGTCGGCTACGCCGGGCCCTATGACCTTGACGCCGCGGGTGATCCCGGTGCCGCGCGCTACCTGGTGCGGACCTATGGCTCGAGCAATCGGCCGGGGGCTGCTGCCCGCCCCGTGAACTATCCGTGACCTCGCGCGTGGTGGGATAGGACCATGGAGCTGACTGCCGACATCGTGGTGATCGGCAGTGGCATGGGCGGAGCGACGTTCGCCCATCGACTGGCCGAGCGCGGACTCGACGTGCTTGTACTCGAGCGCGGCCATCGGCTGCCCAAGGAGCCGGAGAACACCTCCCCCGAGGCTGTCTTCGTCCAGCGGCGCTATAAGCCTGACGACACGTGGTACACCGTGGATGGCACGCCCTTCGCGCCCGGAGTCCACTACGTCGTGGGCGGCAACACCAAGGTCTACGGCTCCTCGCTCCCACGCCTGCGCGAGCGCGACTTCGAGGAGACCGTCTACCCGACTGCGGTGTCGCCCGCATGGCCCTTCACGTACGCCGACCTCGAGCCCTACTACGTGCAGGCCGAGCGCCTCTACAACGTGCACGGCTCCGCCGCGCCCTTCGAGCCGTGGCGCAGCGAGCCCTATCCCTTCCCCGCCCTCGCCCATGAGCCCTACGTCGCCGAGACGCTGCGCCGACTCAGCCAGCAGGGCGTGCACCCCTCGACTACCGCGATGGGCGTCGATCTGCGACCGGGCGGGCGTTGCATCCGCTGCGGCACGTGCGACGGCTTCCCCTGCCGTTGGGATGCCAAGTCCGATGCCGAGATCTGCGCCCTCGATCCAGCCCTAGCCACAGGGCGGGTGCGGCTCGTGGAGGGGGCCTACGTCGATCGCCTCGTCACCGATGGATCTGGTCGCGTGTCCAGCGCGATCGGCACCGTGACCTCGGCCGAGGGGGTCGACGCGCTCACCGTGCGGGGTCGTGTCTTCACGCTCGCCGCGGGTGCCGCCAACTCCGCTGCTCTGCTCCTGCGCAGCGACGTGGCGAATTCCTCCGGCTTGGTGGGTTCGCGCTACATGATGCACAACAACACCCACATCGCCGCCATCGATCCGCGGCGTACCAACGATGTCGTCTTCCAGAAGACCGCCTGCGTCAACGACTTCTACGACGATATGGGCGACGGCTATCCGGGCGGCACTCTCCAGTGCATCGGTAAGGTCCAGGCGTCGATGATGAAGACTCATGCGACGCGTGCACCACTGTCGGTCCTTAAGCCCATGGCAGCACGCAGCATGGAGTGGCTGGTCATGACCGAGGACACCCCGGACCCGGCGAATCGCATCTCCCTCGACTCCGCGGGTCGCGTCACGGTGTCGTGGACCCGCACCAACTACGACCGCCACGAACTCATGCTCGCCAAAGCCCGGGAGTTGCTCAAGGGTGCGGGTTATGTCGCGATCTTCGAGCAGCGCTTCGACATCTCCATGAACTCGCATATGTGCGGCACGGCCGTCGCGGGGGAGGACCCGAGCGCCAGCGTGGTCGACCGTGACTGCCGCAGCCATGACATCGACAATCTCTATGTCGTCGACTCGGCGTTCTTCCCCTCCTCGGGCGCCCAGAACCCGGCCCTCACGATCGCCGCCAACGCCCTGCGGGTGGCTGACCTCGTGCCCGCCTGACCGCTAGCATCGCGTGCTATGCCCACCGAGCCCTGCTTCCTCATCGCCGTGATCAAGCCGAGGATGGATCGGGCCGATGAGGTGGTCGACCGGCTGCGGGCGATGCGGGATGCCACTCGCGAGGAGCCGGGCAATGTCTTCATGGAGCTCGTCGTCGGTGATGACACCGACACCTGGCTCATGCTCGAGAAGTTCACTTCCCGTGAGGCCTGGGAGCACCACATGACGCTCCCGCACGTCACTGAGGGAAATGCCTTTCTCGCCGACAAACTGCGCGAGCCGACCGAACTCCGGTTCTACACCGAGAAGTAGGGCTAGCGCACGGGAGAGAGGTCGTGGACGGCCTCGATGATCGCGTCGGGGGCCTCCCAGTTGAGCATGTGACCCGCGCGTGGCACCCACCACGCGTGCGCTCCGGGGATCGACTCAGCCAGGCGCTCGGACTGCCACGGCGGCGTCGTGGAGTCCTTGGTGCCGCACAGCACGATCGTGGGGACAGTGATCTCATGCAGGCGATCGCCTCGGTCCTCCACGGTGAACGCCTCGAGGATCGGCAGTAGGGACTTATGGTCTGCTGCGCGGAAGGTCTCGAGGAAGACCTGCACCATCGCGGGCGACGGCTCATCGCCGCATAGGCCGGCGCCGAAGATCGTCCCGATGGTGTCGTTGCCGACCATCACCTGCAGCGCGCCGGACTGGATGAGCGGGATCTGGGCCTTGTTTTGCGGTGCACCGCGCAGGACGTCGCCGGAGAACGTCGACATGAGGATGAGCCCGCGCAGTCGCTCGGTCACTCCCGGCACATCGAGGACGGCGGCGATGGCGAGGAAGCCGCCCATCGAGTGCGCGAGCAGCACGGCGTCGTGGGCGTCGATGTGCTCGAGTACGGCGAGGTAGTCCTCGGCCATGGCTCGCGTGCTGATGCCATCGGCCCCGAGCGTGGACTGCCCATGTCCGCGCTGGTCGAAGGCGACGACGCGGTAGCCGCGCTGCACGAGCATGTCCCAGATGACACTCCACTCGATCACGCTCATATAGACGCCATGGGCGAGGACGACAGTGGGCCCTGAGCCGCCACTCACGACCCGAATGCGGGTGCCGTCGGGCCGCTCGACGTACGACGTCTCCCCTTGCGGCTCGCGGCTGACGACGTCGTAGGGAAAGGGATCGGGCTTGCGGCGGATGGCCTCGGCCCGCTGACGCACGGCAGCGGCCCCCACGAGACCGAGCGCGACGGCCAGACCGACAGCGGTGCGATAGCGCATAGGCCGATCGTGGCACGGGCGGTGCCCGTGCGCGACCGATCAGACCAAACTGAGCGCTCCGCGAGGGCGGTCAGCGTGGTGGTCCACCAGGGCCCGGGCCGGGCCGCGTGACGAAACTCGGTGCGATCTCTGCGACAAATCGCCGCGGGATGACCGGCCACGACCGGGTGAGGATGTAGCAATACGTGCCCGCTGGGTACTCCGGGGTCACCTGGGTGCGTCCGTTGGCTTTGTCCAGGTTGCCCGCACCCTTCTTGTAGCGATAGTCCTGCTCGAAGGTCCCGTCGTACGTCCCGCCAGGACCGCTGGGTCGCGTGCCGGATCTGAGGATGTAGGACGAGCGCAGCGTCTTCAGGCCGCTTGTGGGATCCTTCGCCTTCTTGTAGCCCTGGGGAAGATAAATGGGGAATCCGTCCCCCGCCCAGCCGATGAGTGGCGAGTGGCGCGAAGAGGAGAGCGTGTCGATAAGACCATCCGGCATGCCGTGGTAGTGGTAGGCGCCGGTGGGCTGCACGTGGGCATGGCTGCTGTCTAGACCGAGGTCGATGCCGTCGCCGAGAGCGTTGTACTGCCAGTCGCCGTTGCGTGCTCCGCCCCACCATTCCGCCGCGTACGGGTCGAACACGACGCCGTTGAGCGCGATACCGAAGGGCTGCGGGATGGAGTACGCGGTCGACGCGGAGGCCTTGCGCGGCGAGGCTGGCAGGGAGATGTCGTATGACTGCGCTGAGATGGCGTTGGGGTTATGACTGTTGGGGAACTGCCCGGTCGCATGATTGGGCAGACCGTTGGCCACGATCCGCCGTATGCCGTCGCGCACCGTGACTCTGACCCGGCACCCGGTCTGGCGGTCGACGATCTCGTAGTCGCCCATCGCGTCGATCACCAGGGAATCGGCCGCTCGACTCGGCCGCGCCGACACGAGCAGGCCCGTCGTCCCGGCTGCGGTGACGGTGAGTGCCCCGGCCAGGCCGGACAGTAGGAAGCCGCGTCGGGTGAGATCGCGGGTCGAGGTCATGCCGTCGAGGGTGGCAGCCCTGGGATCGGATGTCCACGGACTGGCGCAGCATTTACCCAACGCGAACATCCGGATGCTTGGATATCCCCATGCGCGCTGCGGACTGCCGGGTCGAGGATCTCGCCACAATCGTGGGCGAGGAGACCGACCTGGTCGGCTATCCGCTGGCCGAGCGGGTCGAGTCCAACGTGCTCGTCTATTCCGCTCCGACTCTGCGGTCAGCCGACCGTGCCGCGGCCCTCGATGAACTCGCCGCGGCCCTGCGAGACGGTCCCGGGGTCGTCATCATCGAGGGTGCCGTCGATCCGGCCGTCGTCGACCGCGCGACCGAGGTCTTCTTCAGCATCATCGACGAGCAGAACGCCGCCGGCCAGGCGGTGGGCGACCACTTCGCCAAGCCGGGCTCCAACGACCGGATCTGGAACGCCCTGGAGAAGCTGGCGGTCGCCGATCCGGCAGTCTTCGTCGATTACCACGGCAACGACATCCTTGATCTGGTGTCGACGGCGTGGCTCGGACCGGCGTACCAGATGACGGCGCAGGTCAACGTCGTCAATCCCGGTGGCGCGGCCCAGGTGCCGCACCGTGATTATCACCTCGGCTTCATGTCGGCCGAGCAGATCGAGCGCTATCCCGACCATGTACACGCGCTCTCGCCCGTGCTGACCCTCCAGGGTGCGATCGCCCATGGGGACACCCCGCTAGAAACCGGTCCAACGATGCTGCTGCCGCATTCGCAGAAGTACCCCGCCGGCTACCTCATCGCCGGGCGCGAGGACTTTGCTGAGTTCACGACCGCGCATTGCGTGCAGGTCCCCTTCGCCAAGGGCGATGTCATCTTCTTCAACCCGGCGCTGATCCACGGAGCTGGTACCAACCGCACGGCGGATGTGCGCCGCATGGTCAACCTCCTGCAGGTGTCGAGTTCCTTCGGGCGTGCGATGGAGAGCGTGGATCGTGAGCGGGTCGTGCTCGCGATCTATCCGGAGCTGCTCGAGCGGGTGGACGACCCCCGGTCGGAGTTCGCGCTGCGCTCCGCTGCTGAGGGTTACCCCTTCCCCACCAACCTCGATCGCGACCCACCGGTCGGCGGGCTGGCACCGCCGAGCCAGGCCGACGTGGTGCGGCAGGCGCTCGCGCAGCGGCGTACCCTCGAGGACCTCCGGGGGGACCTCAAGGCACATGGCACCCGACGGGAGACCTCGTGAGCGATCTGCGCATCGGCGTGATCGGGACCGGCCGCATTGGCCGGATGCACGCGGACTACATCGCTCGACAGACACCACGCGCGACGCTCAGCGCAGTGAGCGATGTGAGCGAGGCTTCGGCGGCGGAGGTCGCCGGAATGTACGGCGTGCCCGCCATGAGCGCCGATGAGGTCATTGCAGCCTCAGATGCCGTGGCCATCTGCACGTCGACGGACACACACGTCGACTACATCATCGCCGCGGCCGAGGCGGGCAAGGCGATCTTCTGTGAGAAGCCGGTGAGTCTGGACCTCGCCGAGGTGGACCGCGCGGGCGAGGTGCTCGAGCGCACTGGTGTGCCCTTCATGGTCGGCTTCAACCGGCGGTTCGATCCGGGTCATCGAGCGGTGCGGGAAGCGGTGCGCAGCGGGCGTATCGGCGATGTGCGGATGGCTCGCGTGACGAGTCGCGATCCCTCGCCCCCTCCGGTCGAGTACGTCAGGGTGAGCGGTGGCATCTGGGTCGACATGGTGATCCACGACTTCGACATGGCGGCGTTCGTCGTGGGTTCCCCTGTGGTCAAGGTATGGGCCCAGGGCGCCAATCTCATCGATCCGGCCATCGGTGAGGCCGGCGATGTCGATGTCGGAATCGCGGTCCTCACGCACGCCAACGGAGCGATCACCACGATCGATGTCTCGCGTGAAGCCCCCTACGGCTACGACCAGCGCGTCGAGGTGCTCGGCTCGCTCGGCATGGCGGTGTCAGACAATGAGCGCCTCAATCGCAGCGAGGTCTATCTCGCGGATGAGACGTGCAAGCCGGTGCTGCCGAATTTCTTCATCGAGCGCTACGAGACCGCCTATCGCGACCAGTGGCGCCACTTCACCGACTACGTCCTCGATGGCGGTGCGTC
>JBEAQC010000045.1:0-4784 GCA_041164085.1 Actinomycetota bacterium | reverse complement strand
CATCATCGATGGCCTGAAGCGCGGCCGCGCCCGGCTGGGAGGCTGACGTGGATTCACAGGTGGAACAGCTCTGGACGATGGCCAACATCCTGGGCATCGTGGTCGTGGTGGCGGTCGCTGCGCTGCTCACCATCCTCGTGATCCTGGTGGCACGCATTCGCAAGCGTGTCGCAGCCATCAAGGCGACGCTGGTCGCCGCGAAGGCGAACACCGCTGATACGACACTCATCACGACGACCGCTGGCGGAGTGGAGCTCGTCCTCGCTGAGGGCCTGGAGCATCACCTCTTCCTCGGACGCGTCCTCGGGAAGGTCCGGTCATGAGCGCCCTCGCGTGGTGGTCCGTCATCGACATCGTCGCGCTCATTGCGGGCCTGGCGATCTATCTCTTCATCGTCGGTTCGCAGCTCAAGGCGATTGCCGCTGATCTCCAGGAGTCGGCAGATCTCGTGTGGCAGATCAAGAAGGATGCTGAGGCCATCGAGCCAGGGCTGAAGTCGATCAACACGACCGGCAGGGTCGTCGCCGGCGCACTCCCGCTGCTTTACGGCATGGGCGAGGGGATCGTCGCTGGCGCAACCTTCAAGCACGAGGAGCATGAGGCCGACGGCGTGGCAAAGCCCGCGATGGGGACTCGCCGCTCGCGTCTGCTGGAGGGTGTCGGTCTTACCGACTGATCACTGCAACGTTGAGCGCGGGCGACCCTCACTGCTGACGGGTCGCCCGCGCTCGTTGCTGTGTGGGCGCGTTAGGGCGCTTGTCCCGGGGACCGGCCCTTGGACGCCGTGAGGCAGCAATTGGAGGCATGGCATGCCGGCAAAGGTGGCATGGCGAGTGCGGACTCCCGGTCCGAGGCGGTCGGGCTAGCTCAGGTTCTTCTGCGTGGTGAGTGGGTCGGTCACGGGAGTCTCGTACTCCCCGATCCACTCCTCCTTCCACGCCTGGTCGAACTTCTCCTCGTTGCAGCTGGGGTCGTAGATCGCGATGAGTTCACGAGCGATCTGCTCGCGGTGGGCACGGGTGCCCCCGGGCACCTCAAGCCAGCAGATGTGCAGGTTGAACTTCCCGCCCGCGCGCTTGACCCAGGCCTGGGCGCGGGGATGGCGAAGGGGGAAACCCTCCTGGGTCAGGTCGTCCGAGTGGCCGACGTAGATCACGGCGAACTCCTGGGGCCGCTCCGGGTTTGCCTTGGCCAGCAGGGCGTATACCGCTGGCAGCGCCGGGGGAGTCCAGCCAGGGAGCGCGCGGGGGCCTTCGAAGGAGTACCCGGCGAGGGAACCCAGACGGATCACTGCGGATTCCAGGTGTCGGTCGGCCAGGTGGTTTCGTCGTCGAGATCGGCGTAGTCCTCGTCCTCGGCGACAGTCTCCGCCTTGGCGACCGGCCACGCGGGCAGGGACGTCGTTGCGACGGCCTCGGCGAACTGTGCCAACGCGATATCGACCGCGGCGTCGGAGTTGTCCGCCTCGACGATGATCTGTGCTCCGTAGCCGAACGTGCCGAAGCCGGAGGCGATGCCGCCCAGGCCCGCTACCGCATCCGCAAGCTCGACAACCTCCTCGAGCGTGACCTCTCGGTCACCCTCGGCCTGGAGGGACACGCTGTATCTCATGGCTAGCCCACCTTCGGCAGTCGCTCGGCAAGTCGCTCGAGGCTAGCGAGGTTGTGTCCGGAGTGCACCTCGTCGATGTAGGGGTCCGCGACGATCATGCCGAGCGAGGCGGGCACGTAGACCGGTGCGTCCCCCTTGTGCGGGTTGACCCAGATCACGCGGTGGGCAATGCGGCTCAGGGTCTCCATCGCCTCCTCGAGCTGCTGTGGGTCCCCCCGGTCGAGCCCATCCGAGCAGATGACGACGATCGCTCCGCGGCCCAAGCGGGAGCGCCTGGCCTCGCGGGTGAACTCCCGGAGCGAGTCTCCGATGCGCGTGCCGCCGTCCCAATCCAGCACTGCCTCCCCGGCCTGCCGCATGGCCTCGTCAGGATCACGTCGGTCCAGGGCCTTGGTTATGCGGGACAGTCGCGTGCCGAAACAGAAGACCTCGACCTTGGCGTTCGCTCGCTTGGCCGAGTAGGCGAACTGCAGGAGGTTGCGCGAATAGTCGGCCATGGAGCCCGAGACGTCGAGGATGAGTACGAGTGGGCGCAGCTTGTGCTTGCGCTGCTTGTAGGCAAGGTCTCGGGGTTCGCCCAGGCCGCGCATGGTGTCTCGTGCCATGCGGCGCATGTCGAGCGTCGCACTGCGACGCGCCTTGGTCGTGCGATGCGTACGTCGGCGCGGTGGGGTGATCCGCATGCGCGACATCAGTCGCCGCAGTTGGCGGAGTTCATCGTCGGAGCAGTCCGAGAAGGCCTTGTGGCGGTAGACCTCCGACGTGCTGGCGACATAGCCCAATTTGGCCTCGTCGGGGCTGATGTCTCCAGGCATTCCCTGCTCGGTGTTGGGGATCTCCAGGGTCGCACCCGCGTTGGCTGAGGAGCGCATCATCCGCTTGCGCTCGTCCGTGTTGGTGGGGTCGATGTCGAGGAAGAACATTCGGAAGACGAGGTTGTAGATCGGCACATGCTCACGCCGGCGGACCATGGTCGTCCTGCCGGACCAGTAGACATCCATGAGGTCGGTGACGTCGAGGTGCGCGACGGACTGGCAGAACGTCAGTACGTCGTCGGTACCCACCGGCAGGCCGGCGCTGCGCAGGGCGTGGCCGAAGTCGACCAGGAGGGAGTCGAAGTCCGTCGGGAGCGGCCCGGTGTCAGGCGACGACATCCTGGATGCTCTTCGAGGCGTAGTCGAGGTCGTCGCGGTCCTTGACGACTGACCCGAGTGTGTCGAGGGCGGCCTCGTCGGTGAGGTTATCTACTCCGAGAGCGTCGAGGCTTTCAGTCCAGTCGATCGTCTCGGCGACGCCGGGCGGCTTCTCCAGGTCCATCTCGCGCAGGCGGTTGACCGCCGCGACAACCTGGGACGCGAGCGTCGGACCCACCTCGGGCAGTCGGGTGCGCACGATGGCGACCTCGCGATCGGCAGGAGGGAAGCCGATCCAGGTGTAGAGGCAGCGACGCTTGAGAGCGTCGTGGAGTTCGCGCGTGCGGTTGGAGGTGAGGATGACGATGGGGCGTGCCTCAGCGCGCACGGTGCCGAACTCGGGGATCGTCACCTGGAAGTCGCCGAGGAGCTCCAGGAGGAAGGCCTCGAACTCGTCGTCAGCACGATCGACTTCATCGATGAGGAGCACGCAGCGATCGCCTGAGCGCACGGCCTGGAGCAGGGGACGCTCCAGGAGGAACCTGTCGCCGAAGAGGTCGGCCTCCGCGTCACCGGCATCGGCCTGGCCCGGCGGGCCGGCCAAGCCGCCCCTGTCGGCCTGGCCCAGCGCACGAATATGGAGCATCTGACGGGCGTAGTCCCACTCGTAGAGCGCGTGGTGCACGTCGATGCCTTCATAGCACTGCAGGCGAATGAGATCGCGGCCGAGCATGGTGGCCAGCGTCTTCGCCAGCTCCGTCTTGCCGACGCCGACTTCTCCCTCGAGCAGCAGGGGCTTGCCCAACTTGAGCGCCAGCAGGACGGAGGTGGCAAGCCCGCGATCGGCGATGTAGCCCTGGTTGAGAAGATCGTCGGTCAACTGCGGGACCGTGAGGTCGTCGAAGGACACGGGCCGCTCAGTCCGGGTTGCCGAAGACGAGGTCCGCCACGGATCCCGTGCCGAGCTTGCCTTCCTTCGCCAGAGTGTTGCGCCATGCAGTGCGCAGATCGCCGCCCTCGTCGGCGTAGCCGTCGAAGGTGATGTCCTTCATGTTGCGGCAGGCCTTGGTGGGACTGCACTCGGCGTCGAGGTCCTGCATCGCTCCGGGCGTGCCCTGCCACACGGTGCGCAGCACGTCAGCGGGGTCCTGTGCATTTTCGGACATTTCGCACCTCCTGGGCTACCGGCGAGGGTAACAGTGCGGACCGCGCCCCGCAGATCGAGACGGGTCATTCCCGCGCGCCGCTCCGGTGGCCGATCCGTCGTGCGCCCCCCACACTTGACCCGTGCCCCGTCCTCGCAGCCTCGTCGCCGCCGCGGCCGCGGCTGCCCTCGTGATCACTCTCGCTCCGGGCGCCGCCGCCGCCGACGGCCCCGATCTGGCAGGTCGCTGGGTCTCGGATTCGCTGCGAGACAACCGGATCGGCTACTTCCTGGTCCTGCGGGAGGCCCCGGGCCGGGCCGTGGGCTACGTCGGCCACCTGCGCTTCGAGCGACAGGACGGCAGCCGAGACCGTCGGATGCCCGTGAGCGCCACCGTGGTCGGATCGGATGTGGTCATCGCCGCACGCAAGGGGACCTTCGACCGAGGCGGGCGCACCGTCATCGGGCGCATGGACGGCAGCGGGACCCTCGTGATGACCAACTGCCTCGACCGGCTCCGGCAGGTCATGTCCTGGGACCTCGCCTCGGACTGCACCCTGCGCCTGCAGCGCTGACCGCGGCTAGATCGGGATCCAGCGGGGAGTCTGCGTCGGCCCGGGGCGCTCGAGCAGGCCCGCGGCAATGCCGCCGAAGTACGCCGCACCCATCGCGGCCGGCTCGTTGACGGAACTGGTCGAGTAGTCACCGAGCTGCCCACGCTTAGCGGCAGCGACCATCGGATCGTGCGACCAGCCACCGGTCACCATGGCCTCGCTGCGCGAGCCCATGATCGCCTCGATGAAGTCGATGAGGTCACCGGACATCGCGGTGAGGTCCTCGACCGCCGCACGCCAGGCGAGTGCCGGCGACAGCCCCTCGGTGACCCCGTCGAGGGT
>JBEAQC010000044.1:0-5299 GCA_041164085.1 Actinomycetota bacterium | reverse complement strand
GCCATGGGGTACCTCCGGTTGTTCAAGTGTGGGCCTGCGGGCCCGGGACGCCATAAGGGTAGAGGCGATCGGGCTCTTATCCCAGGAAGCGCGCCAGGTACTCGCGAGTACGTTGCTCAATCAACGCAACCATCGCAGCGTCGCACGAGCCCACGCCCGTCAGTCACGAGGCCACCGCGGCGGAGACGGTCGCGGCCGGCCTCATCCGCGTCGCTATCGCGGCACCCACGAGCGCGATGCCCGCCGCGCCCCACCAGATGACGTCGTAGGTCGTCGTGGTCGCGCCTCCCCGGGCGACGGATGCGGCATGAATGGCCCCGAGGATCGCGAGAACGAGCGAGCTCAAGATGGCATCGGAGATCTGAAGCGCCGCGGAGTTGGCGCCCTGCTCATCAACCGGTGAGAGTCGCAGCGTCTGCACCGCAATAGAGGGGAAGCACAGGCCCATGCCCAGCGAGGCGACGAAATAGGACACGGCGCACACCCACGGGGGGACGGTCGGCACCAGGCAGAGTGGAAGCGAGAGCAGTCCCGCCGTGACGATGAGTGCTCCGAGACGCACGGTGCGGGCCCGATCGGTCGCCTCCGGAATGCGGCTCTGCGCGTAGGAGCCCAGCCACCAGCCGAGCGCGGAGACGCTGAGCGTGAGACCGGCAATCGTGATCGACAACCCACGCTGCTCGACGAGGGCGAGCGGGATGAAGGTTTCCGCGCCGAAGAACGCACCCGCGAGAATGCCGCGCATGAGGACGGTCGTCGGCAACCCGCGCGCGAGACTGAGGGCACCCACGGGCAGCAGTCCTCGCACGGCTACGACGATGAGAGCCAGGCCGACGAGCACGAATGCCGCGTCGAGCCATAGAGGCCAACCAGCTGGTCGCAGGAAGCCGACCATGGCGAGCGTGAGCCCGCCCGCGGTCGCCACCGCGCGGATGATGCGTGCCGGGCTCGCGGACTCACCGGTCCCGCCGTCATGCGCGCGCAGGACATCGCGCAGCAAGAGGGCGGGTAGGAGCAGCACGAGAGGCACCAGCAGGAAGGCCAGTCGCCAGGTGAGGGTCTCCGCGAGCCACCCCGCGATGAGCGGCCCGATGAGAGCGGGCACCACCCACGCGGCAGCCATGATCGAGAAGGCCTGGGGCCGCATATCCTCGGGATAGGCGCGGGCGATGAGGACGTAGGCCGCGACGATGAGTGCGCCTCCGCCGAGCCCCTGCACGCCGCGGGCGGCGATAAGGACCGCCATGCCGGGCGCGAGTCCGGCAACGACCGCACCGGCGGAGAACAGACCGAGTCCGGTCCACATGGCTCGACGAGGTCCGTTGCGGTCGCACCAACTCCCCGCGACCACCATGCCGACAAGCGATGCCGCGACGTAGGCGTTGAATGCCCACGCATAGACGCCGAGTCCGTCGAACTCGACAGCGACTGCTGGCATGACCGTCGACACAGCGATGCCTTCGAAGGCAAAGAGCGTGATCGCTGAGACGACACCGATCGTGACGGCGCGGTAGGGCGCCGAGAAGATGCTCAGGAGTCGCCGTCCGGATCGCGGGGCTTGCCGGGTCGCATCTTGTTGTAGATCTCTTGGCACTCCGGGCACACGGGGAACTTCGACGGATCCCGGCCGGGGACCCACTTCTTGCCGCACAGGGCCTTGACGGGATTGCCCGTGACGGCGCTCTCGACGATCTTGTCCTTCTGGACGTAATGCGCAAACCGCTCGTGGTCGCCGTCATCGGTAGAGGCGAGGCGCTCCTCGGTGAGGGTGGTGCCCTCAAGCGAGGGCGAATCCAGCGGCGTACTCATGGGAGCAGTCTAGGCAGACCTAGTTGAGCTCGGGGTCGCTCGGGCAACGGGGCCACCACGCGAGAGTGCCACCCGCGCGACGGAGTACGGCGCCCCACAGATCCGACGCTGCGACGTGGAAGGCATCCGTGGTCAGGTCGCCCGGCGAGACGACCGCCCACGATCCGCGATCGAGTTCATCGTCCAACTGTCCCGGGGACCAGCCGGCGTACCCGGCGTAGATGCGCAAGGCCTGCAGGTGCGGAACAAGAGTGTCGACCGGGGTGTCGAGGTCGATGATGCCCAGATCCCCCACGACGCGGCGGAAGCCCTCGGGCTCATGTGGTCCTTGATGGGCGGGGTCGAGGGCCGCCAGCCCAAGTGCACTGTCGAGGGCGACCGGCCCTCCCTCGAACAGGTGCGGGCTGCCGGTGAGGTGATCGCGCCAGCCGGGCAGGACCGTGCCGACGTCGAGCGAGGTGGGATTGTTGAGGACGACACCGAGAGTCCCCGACTCGTCGTGCTCGAGCAGCAGGATGACCGCATGAGCGAAGGGCTCGTCCAGGGTCGGAGCGGCGACCAGCAGCAATCCCGCCTCGGGCTGAGCCGCTGGGCGGCCGATGGCGGTGACGTCGAGCACCCCTCCATCGTGGTCCGCCCGCCCCAATCGTGATACCCTGGGGGGTATGTCAACAGTTGCCCTCACCGAAGCGACCTTTGCTCCCACCGTCCAGGACAGCCCGATCGTCCTCATCGACTTCTGGGCCTCCTGGTGCGGCCCGTGCCGGATGTTCGCCCCGGTCTTCGAGAAGGCCAGTGATGCCCATGCCGACATCGTTTTCGCCAAGGTCGACACCGAGGCGGAGCCCGGACTGGCCCAGGCATTCCAGATCTCGTCCATCCCCACCCTCATGGCCATCCGCGACGGCGTCGTCCTGTACTCCCAGGCAGGGGCCCTGCCCGAGCAGGGGCTCGATCAATTGATCCAGGCCGTGCGCGATGTCGACATGGACGAGGTCCGTGCCTCGATCGCCCAGGAGCAGGCGGCCGCCCAGGCGGAATAGCCGCCTTCGTGTGAACGTCGGGAGTTTCGTCGAGGATTTCTCAGCCCAACTCCCGAACCTTGCCCTGTCCCGCGAGGCGCATCAGCCGAACGGATGATGCAGGTCGGCCGACTTGGGCGAGGGGTCCCGGCGTGCATCGCTCCTACCGTGGAGATATGCCTCAGCAGCCACTCGCCCAGGTCCCCGTCGATGCAGTGTGGGATTGGCAGGAGCACGGCTCATGCCGGACCGCCGATCCGACGCTGTTCTTCCATCCTCAGAATGAGCGCGGCTCCGCGCGTCGCTCACGCGACCTCGCCGCCAAGGCCGTCTGCGCCAGTTGCCCCGTGCGCATCGAATGCGCGGACTACGCCGTTCGCGCTCGCGAGCCCTACGGCGTGTGGGGCGGCCTGACCGAGGAGGAGCGCGAGGCAATCTACGCCCGCATCGACCTCGCGGAGTACCCCCGCACGCGCGGCGAGGGCGCCCGTATGGCCGCACCCGAGATCGACGCAGCTATCCGCACGCTCTTCAGTGTCTCCGCCTGAACCAGGCCGCGACCCGGGCGCACGGCGCCACCGATCACCCCGTCCCGCTAGCCTCGTCCAGTGGATCTCACCGGACGCGACCTGCTGAAGGAACTCGATCTCTCCGATGCGGAGTTCGATGGCCTCATCAGCCTTGCTGCTGAGCTCAAGGCCGAGCGGGCCGCTGGCCGCGAGGTACGCCGCCTGCACGATCGCGTCATCGCTCTCATCTTCGGCAAGACCTCCACGCGCACCCGCGTCGCCTTCGAGGTCGCGGCGTACCAGCAGGGCGCCCAGGTGACGGTCCTGGACTCGCAGACCTCGCAGATCGGCCACAAGGAGTCGATCGCCGACACCGCGCGGGTGCTGTCCCGGATGTTCGACGCCATCGAGTACCGCGGCGATACCCAATCGACCGTCGAGGACCTGGCACGCCACGCCGACGTCCCCGTGTACAACGGCCTCACCGATGAATGGCACCCGACGCAGATGCTCGCCGACATGCTCACCATGCGAGAGCACTCCACGGATGGGCGAATCAGCTACGCATACCTGGGCGATGCCCGCTACAACATGGGCAATTCCCTGCTCGTTGCCGGCGCCATGCTCGGCGCCGACGTGCGCATCGTGGCTCCCGAGGCACTGTGGCCGTTCGCCGAGGTGCGTCGCGCGGCTGAGGAGCGGGCCGAGCGCAGCGGGGCGACGCTGCTGCTCACCGAGGACCCAGCCGAGGGACTCCCCGGAGCCCAATTCGTCCACACCGACGTGTGGGTCTCGATGGGTGAGCCCGCGGAGGTGTGGGCCCAGCGCGTCGAGTTGCTGCGCCCCTACCGGGTCGACGCCGCGGCCATGGCATTGACCGGCCGGCCGGATGCGCGCTTCATGCACTGCCTGCCAGCGTTCCATGACGAGGAGACCACCGTGGGTCGGACGGTCGCTCAGGAATTCGGGCTGCGTGATGGCGTCGAGGTCACCGATGAGGTCTTCGAATCCGACGCGAGCATCGTCTTCGATCAGGCCGAGAACCGCATGCACACGATCAAGGCACTGCTCGTCGCCACCCTGGCCTGATCCCCTTAACCTCGTTCACCTGAAGCGTCGCTAACTCCCCACGAGAGCGACATTTCACGTAAACAGGGTGAGAGACGGCTGCTAGGCCGACTGCAGGCGTGAGCGCAACGCGTCGAGCTGATCCCGCAGCGCCTGCGGCACGCGGTCACCGAACTTTGCGTAGTAATCCTCGGTGAGATCGGTCTCGGCGAGCCACGAGTCGGCGTTCACCGCGAACAGCTCAGCGACCTGCTCGTCGGAGATGTCAACCCCGTCGAGATCGAGTTCGCCCTCAGCCGGGATGCGGCCGATCGGGGTCTCCACGGCGTCCGCGTCTCCTCCGACTCTGCGGATGATCCAGTCGAGGACGCGCGAGTTGTCGCCGAACCCAGGCCAGATGAAGCGGCCGTTGCGATCCTTGCGGAACCAGTTGACCTGGTACACCCGCGGGAGCTTGTCAGCCGACGTGAACTGCCCGATCTTGAGCCAGTGGGCCCAATAGTCCGCCATGTTGTAGCCGCAGAAGGGCAGCATCGCGAAGGGGTCGCGGCGAAGTTCACCCACGCTGCCCTCAGCGGCCGCGGTCTGCTCCGAGGACACCGTCGAGCCCATGAAGACCCCGTGCTCCCAGTCGAAGGACTCGGTCACGAGCGGGACGTTGGTGGCGCGGCGACCCCCGAAGAGGATCGCGTCGATCGGCACGCCCTGGGGGTCCTCCCAGTTGGGAGCGATCGATGGGCACTGGCCCGCGGGCGCGGTGAAGCGGGCATTGGGGTGCGAAGAAGGATCATCGGACGCGGGTGTCCAGTCGTTGCCCTTCCAGTCGATGAGGTGGGCGGGCGCCTCCTCGGTCAGCCCCTCCCACCACACATCGCCATCGTCCGTGAGCGC
>JBEAQC010000043.1:0-3525 GCA_041164085.1 Actinomycetota bacterium | reverse complement strand
CGACCCGCGACATCGGGACCTTCGATGCGGCGCTGGAGGCCGTGCGCCTTGCCCTCCTTGCGCACGACGAAGGCATCGATGCGCTCATCGCGTTCGGCCGCTGCGTGGAGCATGGCCGTGCCGACCGGATCAGCGCCGAGCGTGAGCCCGCCGACGGCGGCGTAGTCCCAGTCCGACGTGAGATCGAGCATCACGCGACCGATGAGGGGAGCAGCCTCAGCGTCCAGCGTTACGCGCCGCAGGTCGACGTAGTAGTCGGCCTCGCGGCCACTCGAGAGGATGACCTTGCCGTGGACGACGGCCTTGTCCATGATCTGCTGGCGGAGGGCTTCACGGTCGCTCATGTGCGCACCCTAGGGTGCGTGTCGTGGCGATCGGAAGCGTGGTGCTGACTCCGGGGTCCGCCTACGACGTGCCCGGATCTCTGGACCTGTCAGCCGAGGACTTTGAGGGCGCCGACTGGACCGCGCGCACTGCGCTCGCTATCGCCGCCGCCGACGCGACGCCACCATTGCTGCTCGTGCTCACCGGCACCGCCGCGGCGCACGCCCCGCACCTCGGCTTCGCGCAGCGGGCCGCCCGTCGCGCCGTGGGGGGCTACATCCTCGTCGATCCCATGCTGCCTCGACCAGGTTCGGGCAGTGACTGGCCGGATGCGCCCGTGACCGTGATCATCACGCCGGGAGCGGACGATGACACTCGCTCTGCCGCGCTCGGTGCCCGTCTGCGCGGATGGGAGGTGCTCGAAGGGGACGCGAGCACCCTCATCCGGGATGTGTCCGCACGCCCCTAGCGGGCACCAGCGCGGACCTGTCCGCCTGGACGGCGCGCACCGATCGCGCGCACGAGTGGACGCGGCAGGTACTGCGCGGCCAACGACAGTGCCTTGTACTGCCGACCGGCCACGCTGACCGGACGGCCCTTGCGCACATCCGCGAGAGCGCGATCGACGACCTCCTGCGGATCGAGCCACATCCACTCGGGCAGGGCATCCATCTCCATGCTGGCACGCTGGTGGAACTCGGTGTGCGTGAAGCCGGGACACACGGCAGTCATATGGACGCCTGTCCCGGCGAGTTCCAGCGACAGGCTCTCGCTAAAGACCGTGACCCACGCCTTGGATGCGGAGTAGGTGCCCCCGGTGATCCAGCCGGCGACGCTACTGACGTTGAGCACGGCACCGCTGCCCCGGGCGATCATGCCCGGCAGCGCCGCGTGCGTGAGGCGCATGACGGCGGTGACCAGGACGTCGAGCATCTGCTGCTCGACCTCGAGGTCGCCCGCCGAGAAGCGCTGCGGCACACCGAAGCCGGCGTTATTGACGAGGATCTCCACGGGTCGCTCACGCAGCCGCTGCTCCACGACGGCGAGCTGATCTCGCTCGGTGAGGTCAGCGGAGATCACCTCGACCTCGACGCGATGTCCACGCAGTTCCGAAGCAACGAGTTCAAGCCGCTCGCGGTCGCGGGCGACCAGGACGAGGTCGTGGCCTCGCCGGGCCAACGTGCGGGCGAAGGTGAGTCCGATACCCGACGTCGCTCCTGTGATGAGTGCGGTGCTCATGTGAATCCCCTCGGATTTGCCTGCCATCGCCACGCGAGGGGGTGACGCAACAGGCGTGTGACCGCCATCCTTCCCTACGCTGTCCAGGTGACTCGCGTGCGGCTCCTAGGCTCCCTGGTCGCCGCGCTCACCATCGCGGTGGCAGGGCTCACAGCGCCCCTGGCCTCGGCCACGGACATAGGACCCCGCGTCGTCAACGGCCGAGAGCCTGTCGGCGCGGAGGTCTCCTCCCTCGTCTACATCCGCGCCTCGGGGTCCATCTGCAGCGGCACCCTCGTCGACACCACCCGTGTCATCACCGCGGCCCACTGCGTCGACCGCCTTGCGGCGACAGCCGTGACCGTCGGCTGGACCCCGACTGGCGTGCTGCCTGCCACCGTCTACGTCCCGGTCACCGCCATCGCCGTGCACCCGGACTACGACAGCGCGACCTTCGTCAACGACATCGCCGTGCTCAGCCTGACCTTCCCCATTGCTGGCGCCTCACCCATGGCTCTCGCCAACCCTGCCCAGTCACGCGCATCACTGAAGGCGGGGGCGTCGGTCAACTCAGCCGGCTTCGGCTACACGTCCTCACGCGGTCCCCTGAGCGATCGGGCCCGTGTCGCCGATCTCACCGTGATCCCCCACCGCGTATGCGCAGACGACGAAGCCACATACGACATCGGCGGCGTCACCTTCCTGGGTCTCGGTATCAACACCGCGACCGCGGTGTGCGCCATTGGTGTGAAGGTCGGCACCGATCTCATCATCGACACGTGCCAGGGCGATTCCGGCGGCCCGCTTTACGTCGCGACGGAAAGCGTGCCGCGACTGCTCGGCCTGGTCAGCGTCGGCGTGGGCTGCGCGGGCTTCGACGGCGGGGTTGAACTGACCGACAAGACGCCGGGGGTCTATACCCGCATCGCGCCGTACCTGCCCTGGCTCGCAGGGGTGGGCGTCCGCGCAACACCGATCGCTCCGGTGATCACGGCCCGGTCCGCTGACGGGGACAGCATCGTCGTCACCTTCGATGCCGGTGACGCCACGCTTCCCGCCGGATACCGGGCCGTTGCGACCGGAGGCGGCGGCACTGGCGAATGCACGAGCGACACAGCCACAGCGGCGTGCTCGATCGACGGGCTCGTCGCCGGCCAGGCCTACACGGTCGTCGGCTACTCCGTCGGCGCGGCAGCCGAATCGCCCGGGTCCACACCGATCACGGCGGTCGCCGGCGTCGCAACGACCCGTCCGACGAAGCCGCGCATCGACAAGGCGAAGGTGACTCCGGGCAAGCGACTGGCTGTCACGGTCAGCGGAGTGGATGCCCTGGCGTGGACCACCACAGTGGTGATCTGCAAGGACGGACGACGAAGCTTCCGCGCCGACGTGACCTCGGGCAAGGCCGTGCTGTCACTGCCGGCCGATGCCTCGTACCGCTGCTACGCCAAGAGCAGCAATGCCGCAGGCGGCACACGCTCGAAGCCGATCAGGGTGACGGTCTGACATGCGCCGCCTCGCACTCATCGTCCTTGCCGCAGCCGTGGCCGCTGCCGGTGCCCTCACCGCTCCCGCCAGCATGGCCGCTGGCGCCGGGGTTGGTCCCCGAGTGGTCAATGGCGAGCCAGGCCCCTCCGAGGACTTCGGCTTCCTGGTCGCACTCGGCGATCGCCAGCGCTATCAGGCCCTCGGCATGGACCGCGCCCAGTTCTGCGGAGGCACCCTCGCCTCGCCCACGCTCGTCATCACGGCGGCGCACTGCGTGGACAGCCTCCGCGCTCGGGATCTTGTCGTCGGGTCCTTCCCCGATGGCGATCTTGCTAGCGAAGGTGGCACGGTCGTCCCCGTCTCGGCGATCAAGATCCATCCGCGCTACCGCGCCGACACCCAGGCCAATGACATCGCCGTGCTCACGCTGTCACGTGCAGTGCGAGGTGCACAGACACTCACGCCGGTTACCGAGTCCGAAGCTGTCACGCTGAC
>JBEAQC010000042.1:0-8013 GCA_041164085.1 Actinomycetota bacterium | reverse complement strand
CCGGCTACCAGTCCCAGACGGCACGTGGGGTGCGGCGTACACCACTGCACCAGCGCCATGTCGATGCCGGTGCAGTGATGGGGGAGTTGAACGGACTCGAACGCCCCCTGTGGTTCGGTGGTCCGGCGCTGGTGGAGGCCTACGACTTCCGCCGACCGGGGTGGCATGACGTCGTGGGCCGAGAGCACGTGAGTGTGCGCGATTCGGTAGGGGTGATCGACCTCAGTGGATTCGCGAAGTTCGAGGTCACGGGCACCGACGCGGTTGATGCACTTCAGTACGCCGCGAGTGCAGACGTGGACCTGCCCATCGATCGAGCGACGTACACGCTCTTCCTCAATGACCACGGAGGAATCGAGGCGGATGGCACGGTCACGCGCCTCGCGGCTGACCGATTCCTGGTCGTGACACCGACGTCGAGCCGCCATCGCATGCTGTGGCTCCTGAGGCGACGGTCGCGGGACCACGCGGCCACCGTGGCAGACCTCACCTCGGGGACCGCCGTCCTCGGGATCTTCGGTCCCGGCAGTCGCGAGCTGCTTGCCCGCGTCTCGCCCCACGACTGGTCCGCCGAGTCGCATCGCTACTTCGCCGGGCGCCGCGTCGAGATCGCCGACGGCTTCGCCTACGCCCTCCGGGTCAGCTTCACCGGTGAACTTGGCTTCGAGATCTATTGCGATGCCGATGTGTCGGTGAACGTGCTCGACGCCTTGGTTGCGGAAGGCAGCGATCTGGGTCTGGCCAGGGTGGGCTACATGGCGCTGGACTCGCTGCGCCTGGAGAAGGGTTACCGGCACCTTGGTCATGACATGGGCCCGTACGACGATCCCATCTCGGCCGGGCTCGACTTCGCCGTCGGCTGGAAGAAGGACACGACGTTCGCCGGGCGGGATGCGCTGGAGCGCCGCGCCCTGATGCCGTCCACGCGTGTGATCCACGTGGCCATGCAGGACCCGAGTGTGCGGCTGTGGGGTGAGGAGAGCGTGTGCATTGACGGCCAGCAGGTGGGACGGCTCACCAGCGGTGCCTTCGGCTACACGGTCGGGGCGAGCGTCGGATTGGCGACCGTCGCCGCCGACGTGGACCCAGACAGTGCGCGACTGAGTGTTCGCGTGCGCGGGGACGATCAACCGGCGCGCGGGAGCCAAGCCCCGTTCTACGATCCGGCAGGCTCGAGGGTCCGCGGGTAAGCCCGGCGAGTCGGCAGAGCCGCCTCTGTCGGGCCATGCCACCCGCGCATTCGGAGCGTGGCAGGCTTGTGCCATGAGCGCACCCACCGGCAACTGGACGATCGAGCCTGGCAGCCCGATCACGCTCCAGACCCACGATTTCCCGACCTCGCTCGAGGTCAGTGCTCCCGTCACGGGTGGCGGCCTGCATGTGGCCAAGTCCGCCGTGCGGCTGCGTATCGAGATGTCCCTCGAGAAGCTCAAGGCTTCCAATTTCCTTATGCAGGGGGCTGCTCGCGCGCTCATCAAGCGATTCGACGGTGACCTACTCATCTTCGAAGCGGAGGGTAAGGCTTCGGCGCACCCGTGGATGGTCGAGGGCAACGCCAAGGCCGGACAGGTCGATGTGCCCATGGCCGTGGAGGCAACGCCCCAGCCCGGTGACGATCCCCGACACCTGCTCCTCGGCGGGAGCGTGACCATGAACGACATCTCGATCCCGATCCCTGGCTTGAGCGGCATCTCGAGCATCACCTTCAGTCTCGACGGCACCGTCGGACTGCGCGCGGACTAGTCCGGGGACGAACGTCGGGCTCGACGGCACCGTCGGGCTACGCGCGGACGAGTTCGGGGACGAACGTCGGGTGGATTGCGCCATGGCAGGGCACGTGTGACCCCAACGTCGGGACTGCCGTGTGCGCCTAAGCGCCGAGGGTGATCTTGACGACGAGAATGACGATGCCGATCGAACTATCGAGTAGTCCGATGGCGAGGGAGCGTGGCCAACTGCGCTGTTCGCGGCGACCACCGACGACGCCGACGACGAAGAGCACGGCCACGAGCATGAGCAGGGTGGCCGCGACAGCTCCCGCGAGTTCGAGGCCGAGCAGTTGGGCGCCGACGAAGGCGGCGATCGCCAGGCCGCCGACGACGAAAACCGAGAGCGCAAGTCGACCCTCTTCGTGCCACTCGACCCGTGACAGCGGAGCGCTCGCGACGAGGCGGTGGGCCGCCGCGGCCGCCCACACGTGGGCAACGGCGACGGTCACCGTGGTCGCGACGATGATGACGACGAGCTCAATGTCATCGACGAAGAGGCCCTTCCAACTCGCTGCTGCCACGACTCCGAGCAGGGTGATTGCGGCGTAGATCGCCATGGTCGTCTCGGCCAGTTTCTGTCGCGCCGGCACCTCGACTGATGGCAGGTCGCTCATCCGAGGTCCTCCACGCGATCGATCTCCTCCGCGTCGATGATCCGGTAGGCGTAACCCTGCTCGGCGAGGAAGCGCTGGCGATGCTGCGCGAAGTCGGCATCCACCGTGTCACGTGCGACGACGGTGTAGAACCGGGCGCGCTTGCCGTCCGCCTTGGGGCGGAGCAGCCGGCCGAGGCGCTGGGCCTCCTCCTGCCGTGAGCCGAACGATCCACTCACCTGGATCGCGATGGAAGCCTCGGGGAGGTCCACGGAGAAATTGGCCACCTTGCTCACGACCAAGACTCGCTCCTCGCCCTGCCGGAATGCCTCGAACAGTCGTTCACGCTCCTTGATGCCGGTCTCGCCGGTGATTGTGGGTGCTCCCACGTGCTCGGCGATCTCGGCGAGCTGGTCGAGGTACTGCCCAATGATCAGGATCTGCTCGTCCGGATGCCGCTCGAGCAGTTCCTCGACGAGGTGTGTCTTGCGGTCTGTGCTCGCGGCGAGGCGGTAGCGCTCATCGGGCTCGGCTGTCGCATAGACCAGTCGTTCATTCTCGGGCAGCGTCACCCGGACCTCGATGCACTCCGCGGGAGCGATCCAGCCCTGCGCCTCGACTTCCTTCCAGGGCGCGTCGAATCGCTTGGGGCCGATGAGGGTGAAGACGTCACCCTCGCGACCGTCCTCGCGCACGAGCGTCGCCGTCAGGCCTAGCCGCCGTCGTGACTGAATGTCCGCGGTGAAGCGGAAGATCGGGGCGGGGAGCAGGTGCACCTCGTCGTAGATCACCAGTCCCCAGTCTCGCGTATCGAAGACCTCGAGGTGCGGGAAGACGCCCTTCCGCTTGGTCGTCATCACCTGGTAGGTCGCGATCGTGACGGGCCGGATTTCCTTGCGAGCGCCGGAGTATTCCCCGATCTCGTCCTCCGTGAGCGTCGTGCGGGCAAGGAGCTCGGCCTTCCACTGACGTGCGGACACGGTGTTGGTGACGAGGATGAGTGTCGTCGCCTGTGCCTTCGCCATCGCTGCTGCACCGACGATCGTCTTGCCCGCCCCGCACGGCAGGACGACCACGCCTGATCCGCCTGCCCAGAATCCCTCGACCGCGTTGCGCTGGTAGTCGCGCAGGTGCCAGCCGTCCTCGCGGAGCGCTATGGGGTGTGCCTCACCGTCGACGTATCCTGCCTCGTCCTCGGCGGGCCAGCCGAGGGTGAGCAGCACCTGCTTGAGATGCCCGCGCTCGCTGGGATGGACGATGACCGTGTCATCGTCGATGCGCGCGCCGACGAGAGGTGCCACCTTCTTGCTGCGCAGCACCTCCTCCAGCACCGGCCTATCGGTGGTGGCCAGGACAAGTCCGTGAGCGGGGTGTTTGGCGATGGTGAGCCGGCCGTAGCGATCCATCGTCTCGGCAATGTCGACGAGGAGTGCGTGTGGCACGGCGTACCTGGAGTAAGAAAGGAGGATGTCGACGACCTGCTCGGCGTCATGTCCGGCCGCCCGGGCATTCCACAGGGCGAGCGGCGTGATCCGGTAGGTGTGGATGTGCTCGGGTGCGCGTTCGAGCTCGGCGAAGGGCGCGATGGCGCGTCGGGCATCGTCGGCAGCCGGATGCCCGACTTCGAGCAGGAGGGTCTTGTCGCTCTGGACGATGAGCGGCCCGTCGGTCACGCGGTCTCCCCGGCCAGGATGGCCGCCACGAGCGCCGCGACGAGCGCAGTGCGCTCGGGAACGGCATTCGCGCTTGCCCACTCGTGGTCGGCATGGGCTCCATCGCCCACGGCGCCAAGTCCGTCCAGGGTCGGGATGCCCATCGCCGCGGTGAAGTTGCCGTCGCTGGCTCCGCCGACGGCGCGTGATCCGAGTGGCGCCAAGCCAAGTGCGTCGGCGCACCGCTCGGCCACCCGCGCGAGGCCCTCACCCGCTGAGGCCTCCATCGCCGGCCTGTTGATCCCTCCGCCGATGATGTCGACCGTCGCCTCGGCGTGAGTGGGTCGCCATCCTCGTGCGAGTGCGTCGACTCGCTGCTGCTCATCCGATGACCAAGCACGTACGTCGATACCGATCACGGCGCGGTCGGGGACCGTGTTGTCGGTGACTCCAGCTCGCGCGGTCGTCGGCGTCACCGTCGTCCCGACGTCGGGCTTCGCCCACGTGGTCGCGCTGCGTACGAGATCGGCAGCCTCGACCAGGGCGTTGATGCCGCGTTCGGGATCAAGGCCGGCATGGGCGGCACGTCCGGTGACTTCCACGACGTACCACGAGGTGCCCTTGCGCGCCGTCTTGAGCTCGCCCTCGACCGAGGGCTCGAGCACGAGGACGGCTTCGGCCCTGCGTGCCGCTTCCTCGATTACGGCCCGGGAGCAGCCGGAGCCGATCTCCTCGTCGGTGGTGAGCAGGATGCCCACGCCGTCGTCGGGCCCGAGACGAAGGAGTGCCACGGCGCCGATCGCTTGGACGACGCCGACCTTCATGTCGAAGACTCCCGGTCCGCGAAGGTGATCGCCGTCGACGGACCAGGGAATGCGCTCGAGGGTGCCGATGGGCCACACCGTGTCGAGGTGCCCGAGTAGCAGTACCCGCGGCTGAGCCGGACCCCACCGCAGGATGGGACGCCCCTCGTGGATCTCGACGCGGCCGGCTGAGCCGAGCCACGATCGCACCATCTCGGCTGCGACGGTGACGGCACGCTCGCAGGCGGCGACGTCCGCGGAGGGCGACTCCACCTCGACGAGCGTGCGCACGGCCTCGACCAGGTCGTCCCGGCGCGCTTTTGCCGCCGACAGCAGGTCCGTGTCCACCGGGTAATCGTGCCCCATCGCCTCCCGAGGCACCTACGGGGCCGACCCGGCTACCGTGGACGCGTGCGCGTCGAGATTGCCGAGTCCCCCGATGCGATGAACGCCGTCCGGGCCGTCTTCGACCAGGTGTGGCCCGGGGAAGGCACGCAGGTCACGCCGAATCTCCTGCGGGCGCTCGCGCATGCCGGCAGCTACGTCAGCCTCGTTATCGACGATGACGACCGCGTTGTCGCGGCTGCTTTAGGCTTCCCTGCCCGCGATGCTTCGCTGCCCGGGGGTGTCTACCTCCACAGCCACATGGCTGCGGTCGTCGAGGGGCGACGTGATGAAGGCATCGGGGCGGCCATCAAGCAGCATCAGCGCGCGTGGGCCCTGGAGCAGGGCATCCCCGTGGTGTCGTGGACGTTCGATCCGCTCGTCCGGCGCAACGCCCACTTCAACGTCAACCGACTCGGCGTGGACGTCCGCGCGTACCACCCGGACTTCTACGGGGTCATGACCGACGCCATCAATGCCGGTGATCGCACCGATCGGCTCGTGGCGTGGTGGGTCGTGGACTCCGACCGCGCTCAGGTTGCCGCGCGAGGTGACCTGATGATCCCCGACCATGAGGCGCTCGCGCGCACCTCGCGTGACCTCATCAGCCTCCACGATGGAGCACCTCGCCTCGTGGACCGGCCCAGCCCGGACGAGACGGTGCTGGTCTCCCTGCCCGACGATGCCGTGGCCTTGCGCAAGGCGGATCCCGATCTCGGCTTGCAGTGGCGGCTCGCGGTGCGTGCCGCCCTCACGTCCGCGTTCGAGGCCGGCCTGCACGTCAGCGCGGTCACGAGCGCTGGAGCGTACGTCCTCACGCCGAAGGAGGAGCCGTGACGGCCATCGACCTGATCCGCCTGCACCGCGTCGATATGCCCCTGGTGCGACCCTTCCGCACGTCCTTTGGCACGCAGACGGCTCGCGATGTGCTTCTCGTCGAGGTGGTGAGTGATGGCGTCTCGGGTTGGGCCGAGTGTGTCGCCATGGAGTGGCCCGGCTACTCCGCGGAGTACGTCGACGGGGCGGTCGACGTACTCACCGAACACCTGATTCCCGCCGCTGCCGCCGACCGCACCCTCGATCCCGAGAGAGTCCACCGGGAGCTGCGCCGTTTCCAGGGTCACCCCATGGCGAAGGCTGCCCTCGAGACCGCTGTGCTCGATGCCTGGCTGCGCCAGCGTGATCAGTCGCTCGCCGACTACCTCGGGGCGGTCCGCGAAGAGGTCGACTGCGGCGTCTCGGTGGGAATCCCGTCGAGCCTCTCGGCGCTCCTGGACGAGGTGTCGACGTACGTCGACGCGGGCTACCGGCGAATCAAACTGAAGATCGAGCCCGGCTGGGATATCGAGGCGGTCCGGGCCGTGCGCGAGACCTGGCCGGATATTCCGCTGCAGACCGATGCCAACCAGGCCTACACACGCGATGACGCCGACATGCTCGGTGCCATGGATGAATTCGACCTGCTGCTCGTCGAGCAGCCACTCCCTGAGGACGACCTTCGAGGCCATGCGCTGCTCGCTGAGCGCATTGCCACACCGGTGTGCCTCGACGAGTCCATCATCTCCGTCGCGACGGCCGACTCCGCGATTGCTTTCGGTGCCACAAGCGTCATCAACATCAAGCCCGGCCGGGTGGGCGGCTACCTCGAGGCCAAGGCCATCCACGACCTTTGTCTCGAGCAGGGCGTGCCCGTCTGGTGCGGAGGGATGCTCGAGACCGGCATCGGTCGGGCCGCCAACATCGCGCTCGCCGCCCTTCCGGGCTTCACCCTGCCGGGGGACACCAGTGCATCGAGCCGATACTTCGCGACGGACATCACCGAACCCTTCGTGCTGGAGGATGGCCGTCTGCGGGTGCCCACCGGACCGGGCATCGGCGTCGAGCCGATCGGCGCACTGCTGGACGAGTTCACCACCTGGTCCGCGGTCATCGACGCGCGCTAGGGGGTGTGCGCGGCGAGGTCGGCTGCCTGGATCTGCGGGACCGGGAAGGTGCGCACCTCACCGGTGAGCCGATCGACCGCGGTGAGGACCCCTGCCTGTAGTCGCAGCGGGTCGATGATCCCCTCTTCGCCCGCGAAGAAGATGCGCACGGGTGTCTCCGTGGAGATCGCTCGACGAAGCACCGCCAGGGTGTCGGCGACGGGCATCGACTCCGGAGCATCCACGGGCGAAGGCCGCGGCGACGCAGGAGCCTGTCCGCCTCGAAGCGTGGCGATGGCGGCGCGGATCAACGCGGGTTGGGCATCGCGGCGGACCACCGGAGGCGATGATGACCGCTGTGCGCGAGCGCGGCGTCGCGGCGGGAGCGCGACCTCGCCATCGGGTGTCTCGGCCACCGGGTGCAGACCGAGATCGCGCAAGATGGCGACAGCGTCCTCGATGCGGCCGGAGACCGTCACGACAGTGGGCGCGGCGCGTACGCAACCGAGTTCAGCGGATCGAGGGTCGGCCAGCAGCGCGGCGAGGGCGGACTCGTCATCGCATCGGATGTAAGCGGTCGCAATACCGACGCGGACGATGCCGTGCCGTCGCGCGGCGTCGTCGATGAGATAGGTCAGGGGCTGCGGCACCGGAGTGAGCGAGATGCGGGCGAGGAAGGAGTGCAGCGATGCGGGATCGCGGCCGGCATCCAGTGCGCGGCGCACCGAGTCAGCCGTGAAGCGATAGACGATCGCCCCCCCGGTGCTCTCGACGTCGGCAAGGAGTCGCAGGTCTCGCGCAAGATCGGGGATGAGCGGCCCGGGCGCGACCGCGGTGAGATCCGCCTGCAGCAGCACGTGATCCAGTGGCGACGGCATGGCCGCTGATGC
>JBEAQC010000041.1:0-3267 GCA_041164085.1 Actinomycetota bacterium | reverse complement strand
AGCGGACGCTCGCATAGATCCGAGGCGCGTCCCCGAGCAGCGTTGCGGGCGAACGAAGCGAGCACACGCGAAGCCCAACGAAAGACCGCGTTCGCGCAAAGGCCGAGACGCGGTCGTGAGTGAAGCTCCCCGAGCGGAACGCTCCTCGGAACGTTGGGCATGGCCTATACTCAGTTTGTTCCGGACTGACGGGGCACTCCGGCCGCTCCGAGCCGCGGTCTGCGGTTCGCTAGGAGGATTGGCCATGCCCGAAGAGAATCCCCCCGCCGTACCCGTCGCGAGCGACGACGCTCACGCCTTCGGCGAGGCCGAGTTGCTCCGCGTGACGCTGTCCTCCATCGGTGACGGTGTCATCACCACCGACCGGCATGGCAAGGTCGCGACACTGAACCCGGTGGCGCAGAAGCTGACCGGCTGGACGCAGGCGCAGGCGGTCGGGCACCCGCTGGAGCACGTGTTCCACATCGTCAATCAGGAAACCCGCGCCCAGGTAGAAAACCCCGCCCTACGGGCGTTGCGCGATGGCATCATCGTCGGCCTGGCGAACCACACGGTGCTCATCAGCAAGGACGGGACCGAGCGGCACATCGACGACAGCGCGGCCCCGATCCAGAACGACAAGGGCGAGATCGCCGGGGCGGTCCTGGTCTTCCGCGACATCACCGAGCGTTACGTGAAGGATCAGGCCCTGCGTGACTCGGAGATGCGCTACCGCCGTCTCTTCCAGGCCGCTAAGGATGGCGTGCTCATCCTGGACGCCCAGACCGGCAGGATCACCGACGCCAACGCCTTCATGGGTGGCCTCGTGGGGATCGATGCGCACGAACTCCTGGGCAAGGAACTCCACGAAATCGGCCTGTTCGGCGACACCGAGGCGAGCAAGCTCGCCTTCAAGGAGTTGCAGCAGAACAAGTACATCCGCTACGAGCACCTGCCCCTGCAGAACCAGCTGGGCCAGACCGTCGAGGTCGAGGTCGTCGCCAACGTGTACCACGAGGACCGCACGCTGGTCGCCCAGTGCAACGTCCGGGACATCTCCCAGCGCGTCGCGATGGAGAAGCAGATCCAGGAGCAGGCTGAGGCGCTGGCGGAAGAGTCGCGCCGTAAGGACGAGTTTCTGGCGATGCTCAGCCACGAGCTGCGCAACCCGCTGGCCTCCATCCGTTCGGCCGTGCATCTGCTGCGGTCGCTGGAGCCGGCCGGGAGCGAGAACATCATCCAGCACCAGGCACACGAGATCATGGAGCGGCAGGTTGCCAACCTCACCAAGATCATCAGCGACCTCATGGAAGTGTCGCGAGTCGTCAGCGGGCGCATCCGGCTGCGGTTGCAGACCTTGGACTTGAACCAGGTGGTGCGGCACGCGGTGGAGACGGCGGCGCCCCTGTTCGAGGCGCGCAAGCACGAAGTGGACCTCCACCTTTCTACCGGTCACGAGGGGGAAGGCGGGGAAATCTGGGCCAACGTCGACCCCACCCGCCTGGAGGAGGTCCTCATCAACCTCCTCAACAACGCGGCCAAGTACACGCCGGATGGCGGGAAGATTGAAGTGTGGTGCGAGCGGCCGCACGGCACCAACCACGCGCAGGTGCGGGTGCGGGACAACGGCGTGGGGATCGACGCGGACATGCTGCGCGGGGGGCGCATCTTCGATCTGTTCACGCAGGCCGACCGCTCGCTGGACCGTTCGGAGGGTGGACTGGGCATCGGGCTCTCGCTGGCCCACCGGCTCGTCGAACTGCACGGCGGGACCATCGAGGCGCACAGCCCACCCGTTGGAGCGGATCCGGGCGTTGCGGGTAGCGAGTTCATCGTGAGGCTGCCGATGGTGCCGCCGCCTCGCGCGAGCGGGCCCAAGGAAGCCGAAGGGGATGCTTCGAAGCGCGATGGCCTGCGAGTTCTGATCGTCGATGACAACGCCGATCTGGTATTGATGCTCTCGAGTGCGCTGCGTCGGCAGGGCTACAGCGTGCAATCGGCCCACACCGGCCCGGACGGCCTGAACGTCGCCTTGCAGTGGCGGCCGGATGTGCTGCTCCTGGACATCGGCCTCCCCGGCCTGGACGGCTACGAAGTGGCCCGGCGGCTGCGCCGGGACCCGCAACTCGGCAGCGCGGGCGGGCGGATGCGGCTGATCGCCCTCACCGGCTACGGCCGCGCGAGCGATCTGGAGCTCGCGCGCGAGGCAGGCTTCGACGGCCACTTGGTCAAGCCGGTGGACTTCAAGGACCTGGAGAAGATGTTGACTGTGCCGAGTGCGTAGGCTCGCGTGAGACACGGCCTTGACCAATCCCGTCCTTGATGATCCCCCTTCACGTCGGACCGCTTCCCTTTGAAAACCCCGCCCGTCCACATCTCCGCAACAAGGATCCGCGTGCTGTGCGTGGACGACAGCCGCGACATTGCCGCGAGCCTTGGCCAGTGCATTGATGGCGAGCCGGACATGGAGAGCGTCGGTTGCCTCGACACCGCCGATGACCTCTCGGAAGAAGTGGAGACGCGGCGTCCCGACGTGGTGCTCCTGGACATGAAGATGCCCGGAAGGGACCCGATCGCGGCCTTGCGAGAATTGACGGCGAACGCCGCGCTGCATGGTGGACCCGGCGGCGGGGCCGGTAGAGGCAGGGGCGGGAGTTGGGCGACACGCGTCATCGTCTTCAGCGGCCGCGACGATCAGGACGCCACGGACAAGTCGGCCGCCGCGGGGGCCTGCGGCTTTCTCTCCAAGAGCGCTCAGGTTCCGGTGATCCTCGGAGCGATC
Source organism: Actinomycetota bacterium (assembly GCA_041164085.1). GTDB lineage: Bacteria > Actinomycetota > Actinomycetes > S36-B12 > S36-B12 > Mxb001. Next base: position 506 of record JBEAQC010000041.1, on the reverse strand, counting down.
CGCGAGGTGGCGCGGGGCCACGCGTCGTTCGGCGTGTGGCGCTAGGCCCGAGGATGCGACTCCGCGTCGTTCGGATGATGCGCGCAGGCGGAACCGCCGCCCCCTGAGCGAAGGCCCCGAGAGCAACCCCCCTGATAAGCCCACGACACCCGTCAATCTGAGAGCGAGAGAGTCCGAGAGGGTTCCGCGGTGCAGCCCGAGCAGAACGCGTCGGGTTGCGCTCGGGGTGCTCGAATGCGCTCTCGGAAGTCAGAGCGCGGCCCGATCGGGACCGTCGCCGGAAGTCGCGTGGAAGCTGGGATTTCCGACGCGATTGGACGTTGGGCCTCGCGCGGGGCGTTCTGTCAACCAAAACGCCGCCTCGTGTCCGAGGCGGCGTGGCGAACGTCAGGTTCATTGCCTTGTTGGGTGGAATCTTTTGAGGCATACCGCCGCTCTGTCGCGCCCATTGTGGCCCAGAGGATCAAACTAGAGCGGCCCGATACTTGTTTCCCTATAACCCAAGT
>JBEAQC010000040.1:0-24828 GCA_041164085.1 Actinomycetota bacterium | reverse complement strand
AGGACGGGGTCGCCACCGGCGTCGTGGTGGGCCATCACCTGGAAGCGCAGCAGCCGGCCATCCCGGTGGATGAGTTCTGCGGTCACGCCCACCGACGCACCCACCGGGCTGGCGGCGAGGTGCTCGACATCAACGCGGGTGCCGACGCTCGTCTCATCCGATCCCAGTGGGGGGCAGGCGTCGAGGGTCGCCGCTTCGAGCCACGCGATGAGTCGAGGTGTAGCAAGGACGGGAACGTCACCGCTGCCGAGCGAGGTCGCCGTGTCGGCAGCGCTGACGGCGAAGGCGAGGTGTGCGGCGATCGAGGACACGGGTGCGGTGCTGTGCTTAGTCGACCATGGTGACGAGGACGTCGCCCTCGTGCACGACGTCGCCCGGGTGCACGGGGATGTCCGCAACAGTCCCGGCGACCTCGACGAGGACGGGAATCTCCATCTTCATGGACTCCAGGAGCAGGAGCGTGTCGCCCACGGCAACCGCCGCACCCGGCTCGACGAGGATGGAGTGCACCTGCGCCACCATCTCGGCGCGGATGTCCACGTCAGGAGTTGGGGCGCTTGCCGTGGTTGGCGCCGTTCTTCTTGCGGTCGCGCTTCTTGCGTCCACGCTTGCTCATGCTGGCTCCCTGGTGATCCGGTCGTGTTGTCGGCGTACCCGCCGGAGGGCAATCGTGGCATATCAACCCGGCAGGCCTGGTGCGGGCAGGGTCAGTCGGATAGGTCGGCGTCCCGGCAAACGAGGGCTACAGCGAGGAACAAGCCTCACGTGCTGGTACGACGCACCCAGGAGCGGGCCTGAGTGGAGCCCGAGGGACGCCTCAGCCCTGGCGGCGGTAGGTGATCCGGACCTCGGAGATCCGGGCCACGATTCGCACACGGAGCTCTTCCGGGGCGCGCTCCTCGCAGCAGGTCCGGTGGACGAGGGCCTTGACCATCTGCTCGAGGCGGTACTGCTCAGCGCAGCCGGGGCACTCCTGCAGGTGGCCGGCGATCGCCTGCGCCATCGAGGCTTCGCACTCTTGATCCAGGTAGTCGTAGACCCGCGACAGGGCCTCGCCGCAGGTGCAGGGCTCGCACGCACTCATGACGCCCCTCCGCCCGTCATGCGCGGCTCGGCCGCTCCGCCGGGACCGGGCACGAGGTAGCCCTCGGAGATGGCGTAGTCCTCAAGCGAGGTGCGCAGTTGCTTGCGGCCGCGGTGCAAGCGCGACATCACGGTGCCGATCGGCGTATCCATGATGTCCGCGATCTCCTGATAGGAGAAGCCTTCGACATCAGCGAGGTAGACCGCCATGCGTCGCTCCTCGGGGAGCTCGCTGAGCGCGTTGTTGATGATGTCGTTGGGCAGTCGATCGAGCGCCTCGGCCTCGGCGGAGCGCAACTCACCCGTGGCGTATGCCTGGGTGTAGCGCATCTGCCAGTCGTCGAGGTCTTCGGTGTCTGTCTGCAGCGGCTGGCGTTTCTTCTTGCGATAGGTGTTGATGAAGGCGTTGGTGAGGATGCGGAAGAGCCAGGCCTTGAGGTTGGTGCCCGGGGTGAACGAGTCGAAGGCCGCAAACGCCTTGACGAAGGTCTCCTGAACGAGGTCCTCGGCGTCCGCCGGATTGCGGGTCATCCGCAGGGCGCCGCCGTAGAGCTGGTCGAGATAGGGCAGGGCATCGCGCTCGAAGCGCGCCGCGCGCTCCTCATCGGTCTCGTCGGCGAGCACCACGGGTGCGTCGGTGTCGACCTGAGTCTCATCCATCCCTGTTGAGGGTACGCCGATCCCCGCGGGGCCGAGATCGGCCCGTACGGCGGGGAGCCCCTCCATGGAGGGCGTCGAGGCGAGACCGGTGAGCACGGGAGCGCCAACGCTCAGGGGGGATCGGTCATTCCCCCCGGTCAATTCCCGAGAGGCAGTTGGCCCCCCTGCGGGTCCACTGGGTCCAGGAGCTGGGGCCCCTGATTCCGCACGGAGTTGACCGCGGTCGACACCGGGTAGATGTCCCAGAAGCCCGATGGGGTCGGAGCAAGAAGCTCGGTCAGGATCTCCTTGCCCGGCGTCTGCGGATTCAGCCACGCTGCTCGCTGCTCCGGCAGCACCGCGACAGGCATCCGGTCGTGGATCTGCCCGACGTTGTCGCGCGCCGCGGTGGTGATGATCGTTGTCGACAGCAGCCAGGCGCGCGGGTCCTCGTCGTCGGTCACCTCGGGATCGCGCCACCATTCGTAGAGTCCGGCCATCGCCAATCCTGTGCCGTCGGCAGGGTGGAGGAAGAACGGCTGCTTCGGAGGCTTCTTGCCGGCCGCGGTCAGCACACCCTCCGGCGGAGCCTGCCACTCGTAGAACCCGTCCGCTGGCAGCAGGCAGCGGCGTGATGAGAGCGCGCGTCGGTACGCCGGCTTCTCCGCGACCGTTTCCGCACGCGCATTGATCATGCGATTGCCGACACTCGGATCCTTGGCCCACGACGGCACGAGGCCCCACCGAGCGACGTCGAGACGTCGCGGGTGATGACCGGTCTCATCTGACTTGCCGTCGCGGACGACGTAGACCTCGTTGGTCGGCGCGATGTTGTAGCGCGCGGGCAGGTCGGTCGTCGGTGGCACCTCGACGTCGAACTCCTCGACGAGCGCCGCCGGCTCACGCGATGCCGCATACCTCCCGCACATGGGACAAGCCTGCCCCATCGCCTCTCCCGATACCCTCGCGACGTGAGCGACGTGACCGACGCCTGGCCGGCACCCACTGCCGCCGGGCCCATCTCGGCCACGGTCGCCGTGCCCGGATCCAAGTCCGCGACCAATCGCGCACTCGTCCTTGCCGCGCTTGCCGATGGGCCGTCGACGATCACCTCAGCGCTCGCCGCCCGCGACACCCACCTGATGGCTCGTGCTCTCACCTCACTCGGCGTCGACATTTTCGAGCTGGGCTCGGATCCCGTCGGCAATATCGATTGGCGCGTCACGCCGGGGCCACTCCACGGCAACACGCACGTCGATGTCGGCCTTGCCGGCACGGTCATGCGATTCCTGCCACCCGTTGCCGCGCTCGCCACCGGATCGGTCGACTTCGATGGCGATCCTCGCGCCCGCGAGCGCCCGCTCGGCCCGATGCTCGACGCGCTGCGCGCCCTCGGCGTCTCGATCACCGACGCGGATGGCTACCTGCCTATTCGCGTCGAGGGCAGCGGATCGGTCCGCGGCGGAGCCGTGGACATCGACGCGTCGGCCTCGAGTCAGTTCGTCAGCGGCCTGCTGCTCTCGGCCGCTCGATTCGACGACGGACTCACACTGACCCACACCGGCCGCGAGTTGCCGAGCCTTCCGCACATCACGATGACGCTCCATATGCTCGCCGAGCACGGCGTTCACGTGGACTTCGATACCGAGGCCTCGACCTGGACCCTGACCCCCGCACCACTCCGCGCAATCGACCGGCGGATCGAGCCCGATCTGTCGAACGCAGGACCCTTCCTCGCCGCGGCCATGGCCACGGCCGGCACCGTGACCATCCCCGGGTGGCCGCGTCACACCACCCAGGCCGGCGACGACCTGCGCGGGCTGCTCGCCGAGATGGGCGGGCACGTCGACCTGGCCGACGAGGGCCTCGCGCTCACCGGCCCCGAAGAGATCCGCGGCATCGACGTCGACCTCGGTCAGGTCGGCGAGCTCACCCCCGTCATCGCCGCGCTCGCGGCCCTGGCCACCTCCCCCTCGCGCCTGCGCGGTATCGCCCATCTGCGCGGGCATGAGACCGATCGCCTCGCCGCTCTGGTCGAGATGCTCACCGCAGTCGGCGGCACAGCGCGCGAGACAGAGGACGGTCTCGTCATCGAGCCGTCATCGCTGCACGGTGCAACGGTGTCCTCCTACGGCGATCACCGCATGGCGACGGCCGCCGCCGTCATCGGACTCGTCGTGCCGGGCGTGCGCATCCTTGATGTCGGCACGACGGCCAAGACACTCCCCGACTTCCCCGGCATGTGGCAGCACATGCTCACGGAGGCCTGATGGCGCGGGGACGCGGGCGCGACCTGGACGAGGATGACGTCCGGGTCCGCCCCTCGCGCGGAAAGTCCCGGCCCCGCTCCAAGGATCGGCCCAGCCATGCCGACGCCACCGCGGCGATGGTCGTGGCCGTCGATCGCGGGCGCTTCACCCTCGCTACCGATGACGGCACCATCGTGCTCGCCGTCAAGGCGCGTGAACTCGGGCGCAAGGGCGTCGTTGTCGGTGATCGGGTTGCTTTCACCGGCGGTGGCAGCGGCGTCGACGACCTCGCGCGCGTCGTGCGCATCGACGATCGCCGCACGGTCTTGCGCCGGACGGCAGACGACTCCGATCCGGTCGAGCGCGTCATCGTGGCGAACGCCGATCAGCTCGCGATCGTCACCGCACTGGCCAATCCCGAGCCGAGGCTCGGCTTCATCGATCGCGCGCTTGTCGCTGCCTTCGACGCTGGCATCGCGCCCCTGCTCATCCTCACCAAGGCCGACCTTGCCGACGCTCAGCCACTCATCGATGCCTATGCCGCCCTCGATGTACCGGCGATCGCCGTCGCCCGTGGTGCGGGTAAGGAACCGGTGGCGGCGGACCTGGAGACCGTGCGCGCGCAGTTGAGCGATCAAGTGACGGTCCTCGTCGGGCAGTCCGGCGTCGGCAAGTCGACCCTGGTGAATGCCCTCGTCCCCGGAGCCGACCGCGCCACGGGTCACGTCAACGACGTCACCGGGCGCGGCCGCCACACCTCGACCTCGGCAGTCGTGCTCGCCCTGCCCGGAGGCGGCTGGATCGTCGACACACCTGGCGTTCGCTCGTTCGGCCTCGCGCACGTTTCCGCCGACACTGTCATCCGCGCCTTCGACGATCTTGCCCCCGGGCTTGAGGCGTGCCCCCGCGGCTGTACGCACGATGAGGACGAGTGCGGACTCGATGCCTATGTCGGCGACGACCCTCACCTGCGGGCGCGACTCGACTCGCTTCGTCGCCTACTAGGCAGCCGCACCGTCGCCGACGACGGCTAGCACGCGCTCCACAGTCCGACACGCGCGCTCTGCGCCGCCCGCTCGGCGTCCTGGAAGTCGCGCTGGTGGGCGTAGCCATCGGTGTAGGTGACCTCTTCGGCGTAGCCCTCGGCGATGAGCAGCTCATTGAGCATCGTCTGCGGGTCCAGCCAGACGAACGCGAGTGTGCGGTCGTACTTGTCGGTCAGGCCCGATGCCTCGTCGTACTCCAGCCACACCTGTCCGCCCTCGACAAGCTCCGTGGTGCGCGCGGAGGCCTCGGGCCCAAAGCACTCCACCGGCCGGTCCGGGGCCACGGTCTCGGGAGTGTCCAGCCCGATGAACCGGATCACGATCTCCTCGCCATTGCGATTGACGCGGATCGTGTCGCCGTCCACAGCGCGCACCACCGGGTAGGGGCCGTGCAGCATGCCGGGGGCAGTGTCGGCACTGCTCGCACCGGATGAGCATCCGGCGAGCAGGCCGGCGACGGCGGCGCCGCAGACGGCGATGAGCGCGCGCATGTCAGCCAGGCTGGGTGTTGTCGATGATCGCCTTCCAACTGGCCTCCGCACCGGAGTGACCGGTGCGGATCGTCCAGCCGATGGTGATGAGCGCCGCGACGATGACGACGACGGCCACGATCTGGGTGAGCAGGTCGCGCGCACCGCGACGATCGAGCAGCCACAGCAGCAGGAGCACGACGAAGAATCCGGCAGCGATAAAGGGGAGGATCGCGCCCGCCTCAGCATGCTCCTCCGGATTGCCCACCCGCTCGGCAAACTCCTCACCCGAGATGCGACTCATGAACGCCGAGACCGTGCCGACGGCGGCGACAGCGACGACAATCGGGCCGAAGCGGATCGAGAAGCGCTGCGAGATGCTCATAACGATCGCGCCCAGTGCAGCAAGCGGCAGCAGGACCACGGCAGCATGGACGACCAGGACGTGGGTCGGCAGGCCGAAGATCGTGTCGGACATGGGCCCAGGCTACGACGATGGGACCCGCACGCACGGCTACGGTGTGGGCGTGGCGATTCCTGCGGATCTCGACCCCGACCTGGCCCTGGCCCTGTCCATGGCTGATCGTGCAGATGAGATCACCCTCGCCCACGCGATGCGACACGACCTGCGGATCAAGACCAAGCTCGACATGACGCCGGTGACCGAGGTCGACCAGGCCACCGAACGACTGCTGCGCGACATGATCGCGGCTGAGCGACCGGATGACGCCATCGTGGGTGAGGAGTACGGCGGTGACGCGGCCGCGGGTCGCCGATGGATTCTCGACCCGATCGACGGCACCAAGAACTACGTCCGGCGCGTTCCCGTCTGGGCGACACTCATCGCGCTCGCCGATGACACTGCCGTGCAGGTCGGCGTCGTGAGCGCCCCAGCACTGGGGCGCCGCTGGTGGGCGGCCCGCGGGCACGGCGCATGGACAACCGGGCCCGAGTCGCCGGCGCCGCGCCGCATCCAGGTCAGTTCCGTCGCCGACCTCGCCGATGCGTCGTTCTCCTTCAGCGATCCGGACGGCTGGGACCGGCGCGCACTCGACGCGGTCATGGAGCGCACCTGGCGCACACGGGCCTACGGTGACTTCTGGTCGCACATGCTCGTGGCCGAGGGCGCCGTCGATATCGCGGCCGAGGTGGGCCTCGGTCTGTGGGATATCGCCGCACTCATCCCCGTCATCGAGGAAGCGGGTGGTCGCTTCACCAGCCTGGACGGCAGTGCGCCCGGAGGTCTCACGTCGCTGACCACCAACGGCCTGCTGCACGACGCGGTGCTGGCCGTCATGCGCGACTGATCATCAGGCTCCAACGCACCAGGCCATCGACACGCGAGGACTCGGCGAACCCGCATCGGCGCAGCACCGCGATGCTCGCTGCGTTGTCCTCATCGCACTCGGCGATCACCTCGCGTACGTTGCGATCGCGCAGCCATGCCAGGAGTCCGAGCACGGCCTCGGTCGCGTATCCGCACCCTCGCGCAGACTGGGCGATGCCGTAGCCGATCTCCACCCGACCGGCAGCGTCGGGCTCACCCTTGCAGCCCACACCTCCGATCGCCAGACCGTCATCGAGCCGACGTATCTGAAGCGGACCCCACTCTCCCGCCGGCCACTGACCCGCGGCGATGAGGCTGGCCAGGATCAGGTCACCCTCGGCGGGATAGTCCGGCGCTCCGCTGACCGCATCGCCCTCCGCAACGGCTGCCCACTCGTCCATCGTGAGGGACTGCAGTGTGAGGCGGGCGGTCTGCACGAGCATGTCGCGATCCCATCACAGGTCTGGACACACGCGAGGCTCAAGGCAACCATGGAGACGGAGGTGATCGCCATGAAGATCTCCCAGATCCTGGCCACCAAATCCACCGGCACGATCACGATCGCGCCCGATGCCAATGTCACCGAGTTGCTCCGGCTCCTCGCTGAGCACCGGATCGGCGCCGTCATCGTCTCGGCCGACGGCACGCACATCGACGGCATCGTCTCGGAGCGTGATGTCGTGCGTGCGATGGCCGCAGACCCGGATGCGGGCACGACGGGGGGCGTCCGGCCCAAACCGGTGAGCGCCATCATGACGGCCGAGGTGCGCACCCTTGGCCCCGACGACACGGTCGACGACGCCATGCAGGTCATGACCTCGTCGCGGATCCGCCACCTACCCGTCGTCGACGGAGACGAACTCGTCGGCATCGTGAGCATCGGCGACGTCGTCAAGGCCCGCCTGGCGGCACTCGAGGATGAGCGCGCTGCCCTGGTCGACTACGTCACCCGCGGGGGCTGACGACAAGCGGGAGCGCATCCGCGGGTCGCAGCGTCACCAGCGCCGCCGGTCGTGGTGCCACGCCCGGCAGTCTCGAGACCTCGACGTGGCGCAGGAGGTTGGCGAGCACGGTCATGCCTTCGACGTAGGCAAAGTCACGACCGATGCACATGCGCGGACCCAGCCCGAAGGGCCAGAACACCGCGTCTCCCGCGGCGCCGCGGCGGTGGCCGTCGAGGAATCGCTGGGGGCGGAATGACGTGGGCTCGTCCCACAGGGCAGGGTCGCGCTGCGCGATGTACGGCGTCATGATCACCAACGATCCAGCGGGGATCTCACGTCCGGCGAGCACATCGTCCTGCACCGCATGACGCGAGACCAGCCACACAGGCGGATAGAGCCGCATCGCCTCATCGAAGACCGCACGCGTCCAGGGCAGGCGCTCGAGATCCGCATACGTCGGGGCACGTCCGCCCAGCACATCGTCGAGTTCGCGTGCGACCTCGTCCTGCACCCGGCGGTCCCCCGCGAGCAGCCAGAGCACCCAGGTGAGCGCACTGGCCGTCGTCTCGTGCCCGGCGACGAGGAAGGCGACGAGTTCATCGCGCACCTCCGACACCGGGATCGGCGGGTCGGCCGCGGCCGCGTCGACGAGCAGGTCCAGCAGTGTCAACGGCTCACCCGCGCTGCCCGCACGCTGGCGCGAGGCGATCATGGATGCCACCGCGTCGTCGAGCTGGGCAAGGGCTCCACGCAGCGCGCGCGTGCGCCGCGTCGGCAGCCACGACGGGGGCTGCACCGGCACCTGAGCACGGGCCACCACGACGTCGAGCGCTTCGATCGTCGCCCGCGCGAGTCGATCTGCGTCGGCGGAGAGATCCGTGCCGAAGAGCGACGCGCCCACCGTCTCGAGCGCCACCCGCATCATGGCCTCGTCGATGTCGATGACAGCGCCACGCTCGGGCCCGGCGGGTCGGCGAAGCCGCCCCTGTCGGGCTGCATCCCCCCAGCGCGCGAGCAGATCATCGGCAGCGCGGGCGGCATGCCCGACCACGCCTTCGAGCACCTCGTGGTGGAACGCCGGCTGCACCATCCGGCGCTGGCGCCGCCACACCTCGCCCGAGGTCGTGAGCAGCCCCTCGCCCGTGACCAGCGACAGGGATCTGTACTGGATCGTCTCCTTGTCGTAGTCGCGCGCCTTCGTCACCAGGACTCGGCGCACCGCCTCGGGATCGGAGACGAGGTACGACGGGGGCGAGGGGATCGGGAACTGAACGACGGGACCGTAGTCGCGAGCCATGCGCTCGAGGAAGCCGAGTGCGTCGGATCGGATGGCCCGGATCGCGCCGAGCATCCGCGGGCCGCTGGGACCCGGTGCCGTGGCGGGCGTGCGGAAGTAGCGTCGATCCGGCACACCCTCGCGCGAGATCGCCGCCGCGTCGTCGTGCTGCACCCCACGAGCCTATGCGCCTGACGCGGTGCTCTTGAACCGGGCAAGATGAGCCCATGAGCGTGCACCCCCGCGCAGGTCAGGTGGCCCACGATGACGATCTCGTCGACGTCGCGGCACTCGTCACGGCGTACTACACCGGCCACCCGGATGTCGCCGATCCAGCTCAACGGGTCGCCTTCGGCACCTCAGGGCATCGCGGATCGTCACTGACCAACGCGTTCAACGACGACCACATCGCCGCGACTACTCAGGCGATCGCGGAGTACCGCAAGAAGCAGGGAATCAACGGCCCGCTCTTCCTCGGGCGCGACAGCCACGCGCTGAGCCAGCCGGCGTGGGCCACCGCTGTGGAAGTGCTGGCGGCCCACGGCATTACCGTCATGGTCGACTCCCGCGAGGCACTCACCCCCACTCCCGCGGTGTCGCATGCCATCCTCGCCCACAACCGTGGCCGCCCGGCCACGGATCCCGGTCGCGCAGACGGCATCGTCGTCACTCCGAGCCACAACCCGCCGCGCGATGGTGGATTCAAGTACAACCCGCCCGATGGCGGACCGGCCGGGTCGGACGTCACCACGTTGATCCAGGAGCGCGCCAACGACCTGCTTGCCACTCGCCTCGACGGCGTACGTCGGGTGACACTGCCACGCGCGCTGGCTGCTGCGACCACGCACCGTTACGACTACCTGCGGCACTACGTCGACGATCTCCCCTCCGTGATCAACATCGACGCGATTCGCGTGGCCGGTGTGCGCATCGGCGCTGATCCACTCGGTGGTGCGAGCGTGGACTACTGGGCGGCGATCGCGGAGACCTTCGATCTTGATCTCACGGTGGTCAACCCGCGGGTCGATCCGACGTGGCGCTTCATGACGCTCGACTGGGACGGCCAGATCCGCATGGACTGCTCCTCCCCCCACGCGATGGCCTCGCTCATTGATCGCCGCGCGGACTACGACATCGCCACGGGCAATGACGCCGACTCCGACCGCCACGGCATCGTCACTCCGGATGGCGGTCTCATGAACCCCAATCACTTCCTCTCCGTGGCCATCGACTACCTCTTCGCGCGTCGGGAGGGCTGGCGCGCCGATGCCGCCGTAGGCAAGACGGTGGTGAGCTCATCGATGATCGATCGCGTCACCGCAGCGCTCGGCAGGCGACTGTGGGAGGTGCCGGTCGGCTTCAAGTGGTTCGTGCCCGGGCTGCTGGACGGCAGCGTGGGTTTTGGCGGCGAAGAATCCGCAGGCGCGTCGTTCCTCCGGCGCGATGGGTCGGTGTGGACCACCGACAAGGACGGCATCATCCTGGCGCTGCTCGCCTCGGAGATCCTCGCGGAGACCGGATCCTCGCCGTCCCTGCACTACCGCCGCCTCACAGAGGTCCACGGTGACCCGGCCTACGCCCGCGTCGATGCCCCCGCGACGCGCGAGCAGAAGGCAGCACTGGCCGCGCTGTCACCCGAGCAGGTCACCTCGACCGAGCTCGCCGGTGAGCCGATCACCCGGGTGCTCACGCGCGCTCCCGGCAATGACGCGCCGATCGGCGGACTCAAAGTCGAGTCCGCGACCGCGTGGTTCGCTGCCAGGCCGTCGGGCACCGAGGATGTCTACAAGATCTACGCGGAGTCCTTCCGCGGACCCGAGCACCTCGCCGAGGTGCAGCAGGCCGCGCGCATGGTCGTCGACGCGACCTTGGGCAACACATGACGGTCAGCACTCGCCCCGAGGCGACGGTGGCCGGGGATGTGACCGTCATCGACATCGCACTGCCTCGCATGCGCGTGCAGTTGCTCTCGCTCGGAGCCGGCATCCGTGAGGTCGAGGTCCCCGACCGCGAGGGCAACCTCGGGCACGTTCACCTGGCCCTACCGACCGTCGCCGACCATGCCGATCGCGCCCTCAATCCCCATCTCGGCACCACGCTGGGTCGCTATGCCAACCGCATCGCCGGCGGGCGCTTCACTCTCGATGGTCGCGACTACGAACTCGACGTCAACAACGGACCCAACACCCTCCACGGGGGCACGCTCGGCTGGGACCGACTCATCTGGGAGGTCGCGGACCTCGGCGAGTCTGACGACGTGGTCACGGTGGAGTTCACCCTCACCAGCCCCGACGGCGACATGGGCTTTCCCGGCACGGTGCAGGCCCGCACGACCTACGTCGTGTCGCCTGGTCAGATCGTCATGCACTACGCAGCGCACACCGATGCCCCCACCGTGGTCAGCATGGCCAACCACGGCTACTGGAACCTGGCCGGATCACGTTCGATCGACGATCACGAACTCCAGGTTCCGGCCCAGCGCAAGCTGACGTACGACGAGCAGCAGATACCCACGGGAATTATGGACGTCGACGGCACGGTCTATGACCTGCGTCAGACGCAGACATTGCGGCCACTCCTCAACTCCACCGGTGGGCTCGATGACTGCTACGTCATCGACGGCGAGGGGCTCCGCTTCGCCGCCGAGCTCGCGCACCCAGCCTCCGGAAGGCGATTGAGCGTGCATACGGACGCCCCGGGGATGCAGGTCTACAGCGGCAACAATCTCCGGGCACCGTTTGCCGTGCACCAGTCGATGTCCCTGGAAGCGCAGCGCATGCCCGACGCGCCGAACCAGCCGAGCCTGGGCGCAAGTGTGCTGCGCCCGGGAGAGGCCTACGCCGCGACGACGGTGATCCACTTCACCGTGGCGTAGCCCCGATCAGGACGGGTTATCGCGGTTGAAGAGCTCCCACTCATCAATCTGGGTGCCGTCAGGCAGGGTGCAGACGCCCGTGGCGAGATCCACGGTGCCGCCTTGCTCTTCGCAGTAAGCGGATGCGGGATTGTTCATGGTCTCCTCTGGCGTGGGCGCGTCATCGCCGCCGCTGCCACCACCGCAGGCCGCAAGCATCAGGCCCGCGCAGGTCGCGGCGATGGCCGTGGTGAGTGATCTCATGGCCCCTCCTCGGGCGAGTATCGGGTGAGTGCTGCGCTGAGGCTACGCCCTGAGCAGCGCGCCGCGTGGCGCACTAGGCTGGCGTGTCCGTCCACCAGAGGAGCACCATGCAGGCCAAGGCATACGCAGCAGCAGAGGCAGGCGCCCGCCTAGCCCCCATGACTATCGAACGTCGCAACGTGGGCCCGCGCGACGTCCTCATCGAGATCGACGCCTGCGGCGTGTGCCATTCCGATATCCACCAGGCCGAGGCGGATTGGGGCATGGACATCTTCCCCATGGTCCCCGGCCACGAGATCGTCGGACGCGTCACAGCCGTCGGCTCCGACGTCACCACGCACGCGATCGGAGACCGCGTCGGCGTGGGCTGCTACGTCGCCTCCTGTCGCGCCTGCCCTGCCTGCGAGACCGGCGATGAGAACTACTGCCCCGACTGGTCGACGACATACAACGGTTATGAGCGCGACGGCGTCACGCCGACCTACGGCGGCTACGCCGACAGCATCGTGGTCGATGAGCACTACGTCCTGCGGATCCCCGAGGGTCCGGACACTCAGGCCGTCGCTCCGCTGCTCTGCGCGGGTATCACCGTCTACCCGCCGCTCAAGGACTATGCCGGGCCTGGCAAGGAGATCGGCGTGATCGGCCTCGGCGGCCTGGGCCACGTGGCGGTGCGCATCGCTAAGGCGATGGGCTCGCGCGTGACCGTCTTCAGCCACTCCCCCGGCAAGGAGGCCGACGCCAAGCGACTCGGCGCCGATGCCTTTGCCTCATCCACCGACACCAGCGCCTTCAAGGCGATGAGGATGTCCTTCGACATGATCCTCAGCACCGTGTCGGCACCCATCGACGTCGATGCCTACCTCGGTCTGCTCAAGACCCGCGGCACACTCGCCATCGTCGGACTTCCCGTCGAGCCGCTCACCTTCGAGGCGGGCAATCTCGTCGGCGAGGCCCGCACCATCGTCGGAGCAAAGCTCGCCGGGGTGGATGCGACCCAGGAAATGCTGGACTTCTGCGCCGAGCACGGGATCGTCGCCGACGTCGAGGTCATCGACATCGCCGATATCAACGAGGCCTGGCAGCGCGTGAAGAACTCCGACGTGCGCTACCGGTTCGTCATCGACATCGCCGGATCGCTCCGGGACTGATCACGCGGACCGCAGGGCCTCGGCGACGGCAAGGGGAGCTCCGTGCACGAGGTCGTGGGATTCGATCATCCAGAGTTCCGCGATAACGCATCCGACGAAACCCCAGCAGCGCAGTCGATCGGTGTCGTAGCCGGTGACCTCGGCATAGATCTCTGCGCGCCTGCGGGCCTTGCGCGCGAGTTCGCGTCCGTCCATGCCGCGGGCATCACCGCCCTCGACGAGCCCGCGGGGATTGGCAACGAGGGCAGCGGCCTCGAAAGCCGGATCGCCGATCCATCCATGCGGATCGATCGCCCGCCAACCACCACCGGTATTGAGGACATTGAGGTGCTGTAGGTCTCCGTGGAGAACCACAGGGTCGACCACATCGGCCATGAGCTCGAGAAAGATGCGCCGCGCGTCCGCGATCAGGCCCTCCGGGATCCGCGGATCCGCTGAACGCTCGAAGGCCGCGCTGATCTCCCGGAGGTGCGGCAGATCAGCGACCCCCACCTGACGGGAGTGGAGCCTCGCAGCCAGCGCCGCAACCTCCCGTGTCGCGGCGTCGTCGTCCGCGCGCGCCAGGGGACGGATGTCATCGCCGGGAAGGAGACGCTCAGTGACCAGGAGGCCGAGGTCGAGGTCGTGCTCCACGACGGAGGTGGCCGCGTCCCCGTCGAAGGCCCGCAGGGCAACCGCCTCGCGCCGGCGCTGCTCGACATCGCCGGCCTTGACGACGACGTAGTCCTCCCCTCTCATCGCCCACCACGCGAAGGGGTGATCGTCAACCTGCTCAAGTTGATCGATCCTCCATCGGACGAGCGCGGCCGACTGAGCCGCCGTGAGCGTCATGCTCGCTGCGTCGAGCGCAAGACGGCTGTCAGCGGGATGAGCGCCAGCGCGGCGACCACCACCACCCCCATGCCCCAGGGGATCCCGGCGGCCTGCGCGATGAATCCCACGGCAAGCGGGGATACGACGAAGCCAATGCGCGAGAACCACGTGACAAGTGCGACACCCATGGCGGGTGAAACGCCGGGCAGGGCAGCTGCAGCGCGCATCGCCGCGGGGAAGAGCGTGGCGACGCCGAAGCCCGATACCGCGGCAGCCACGACGAAGGCCAGCGGTGAGCCGATGATGAGTGCCGCGGTCATGGCAACGGCGACCGCGGCCATAGCGAGGCGGATCCAACGCACCTCGCCGATCGTGTCGACGATGCGGTCTCCGGTGAAGCGGCCGATCGTCATCGCGGTGGTGAGGGCGACGTACGCCAGACCGATCCACAGGCCCTCCGACTCGGTGATGGAGGTGAGGTAGACCGAGCCCCAGCGCACGGGCACGTCCTCAACGAGGATCGCCGCCATGATGAAGGCAGCGAGAAGCGCTCCACCGCTGGCGAGCATGACTGTCAGGGCGCGCCCTCGACTGAGGTGGTGCGTTCCATCGTCGCCATGGTCATTGCGCGCCTGCTCACCCTCGGGGACGGCGCCGGTGCCGGCCACCCACACCGCGACGAGGGCGGCCGCGGCGAGGACAGCGATGACGGTGAGGAACGGCCCGAGCGCAATGCCGAGGATGATGCTCAGCGCTCCCAGGCCGCTGCCGATGATGGTGCCCAGCGACCACCACGCGTGGAAGCCGTTGATGATCGACCGGCCATAGACGCGCTCCACCTCCAGTGCCCTGGTGTTCATGGCCGAATCCATGACGGCGTCCGCGGCGAGGAGCAGGGCGAGAGCGAGAGCGAAGACCGCGGGCACGGCCGCCCAGCCGAGAAGGATGAGCGGAGGCAGCGACAGCAACCCCGCTGCGGATGCGACGGGCACCGCTCCCCAACGGTGGATGAGTGGAGCGGCCAGGGGCCCGACGAGCAGTCCACCCATCGTGCCGATGGCGAGAACCACCCCTAGGCCCGCATCGTCCAGGCCCAGGGACGACTGGATGTCCGCTAGTCGCGGGACAAAGGCGAAGCCGACGATCCCGTTGATAGCGAAGAACGCCGTTGCTCCCGCACGGGAGCGCTGGAGCGACGTCACTCCACCGCCTGACGCATCCGCGCGACGGCGATCTCGATGTTCTCCGGCACCGTCGCGAGGTTGAGCCGCACGAAGCCGGCCCCCTCGGCGCCGAAGTCCAGACCGGGGCTCAGCGCCACCCGACCGCGCTCGAGGAACACCGCCGACGGATCGTCGCCGAGCCCCAGCCCGCGGCAGTCGAGCCACGCAAGGTACGTCGCATCGGGTATGGAGTACTCGACGGCGGGTAGATCCTCACGTAGTAGGTCGTGGAAGAGTCGTGCATTCGCGGCAAGTGCTTCCCGCGTGTCATCGAGCCAACGATCGTCATCGCGGAAGGCCACGATGGTGGCGATGACTCCGAGATGACCGGCGGAGTAGGTGATTTCGGCCGGAATACTCGCGGCGAGCGCCTTGGCCGTCTCGGCAGATCCCCCGATCACCTGGGCGCACTTCAGCCCGGCGAGGTTGAATGCCTTGGATGCCGACACGAGCGCGATATCAGGACCGGTGAGTTCTTCGCCGAGGCTGAGATAGGGAGTCATCTGCACGCCGGGCATGGTCAACGGCGCCCAGATCTCGTCGGCGATCACGGTGACGCCATACCTCCGGGCCATCAGCGCAATCTGCTCGAGTTGGGCGCGCGTCCACACGTGCCCGGTCGGGTTGTGCGGATTGCCGAGGAGGAAGCTCGTGACGTCGGGGCGAGCGAATGCTCGCTCAAGGCCATCCATGTCGAGGCCTTCAGTCGTGAGCGGCACCTGGACGAGTTCACGCCCCACCACGTCGGTGACGACGCGAAAGAACGGCGGGTACGCCGGCGGAGTGATGATGACGGCCCCGTCGGTCATGCGACGGATCGTCTCTGCCATGGCGACGAGGCCGTCACCGAGCACCATCACCCGGTCGGGCTCCGGCGCCCAGCCGAAACGGCGCTGCCAGAACTCACTCAGAGCGACCGGCAGTTCACCGGGCCAGCGGTAGCCCGTGTCCGATCGATCGATCGCGTCGTGCAGTGCCGCGGCGATCGCAGGCGAAAGGACGTAGTCCATTTCCGCGACCCACTGCGGTAGGACATCGGTGGGGAATGCTCCCCACTTAGCACTCGTCCGTGAGGGACGGACGAACTCCAGGTCGGCCACGACGCGAGCCTAACGCCGGGCCGCTCGCACCGACGAAAACGACGCTTGGTCACGTTGCGGACCCTCGGAAACCGTGACGACGCGTCGTTTTCGCGGCATCGATCGTGGCAAGAACGACGGGGCCACCCAACCTGGGTTGGATCGCCCCGTCGCATGACGTTCAGGCGCCTATCGAACGACCTTGAGGTCCTTTTCGCATGATGCTCAGGCCTTGGTGGTGCTGCGCTCCTCGAAGTTGCGGACGACGCCGCGGGAGGCGAGCCAGGTCCAGCCCGGCTCGCGCTCGGGTGCCTGCGTGGCCTCGATCACGAAACCCGCGGCGGCGGCGTTGCCGAACGCATCGTCGACGAGTACGACGTTGTCGAAGCCGTCGTGCTGCAGCATCGACGTCACCGCGGCCGCGCGATAGCCCGAACCGCAGTAGACGTAGACGGGCTTGTCGCGCGGGATTTCCGACAGGCGATCGGCGATCTCGTAGAACGGGATGAATGTCGCTCCGGTGACGTGACCAGCCTCCCACTCGAGGATCTGGCGAGTGTCGACGATGAACGGCGAATCCTGGCCCTTCACCTCGTCGGCAAGGTCGGCGAAGGACACACGGCGCAACGTCGCCGCACCCGCGGGATCCTCCAGCCAGAAGTCCGGGCCACCGACAGCGGCCCCCGTGAGCTGATCGATGCCGACGCGCACGAGCTCGCGCTGCGCCTGCGCCACCTGCTCCGGCGTTGCGCCGAGCAGGGTGACGGGGGTGCCCCACGGCATCATCCACGCGAGGTAGTTGATGAATGCGCCGTCGAGATCGAAGTTGAGCGAACCGGGGACGTGACCGGCCGCGAACACCTCACGTGAACGCAGATCGACGATCCACTCACCGCGACGAGCGCGCTCGCGCAACTCTTCGGGATCCACGAGCTCCGGGGTCGACAGATCCACCTCAGAAGGACCCGCGACATTGGCCGGGCCCATGTGGGCGTAGTACGCCGGGAAGACGTCCAGACCCGCGAGGGTCATCTCGACGAAGTCTTCCTCGGGCTTGGTGAGGGCGGGATTGATGACCTTCTCGTTGCCGATCGTGGACGAGACGCCCTGGGTCTGGGTGGCCGAGCAGAAGGAGCCGAAGCCGTGCGTCGGGAAAATGGCGGTGTCGTCATCGAGCTTCTCCGCAAGGCGGTGAGCCGAGTGCCACTGATCGTGGGCCTGCTTCACGGTGAGGTCGGGGGCGACGAGGTCGGGGCGGCCGACGCTGCCGTAGAGCAGGCCACCGCCGGTGAAGACGACGCTGTTGTCGCCGATACGCGCGGCGTACGACATGTGGTTGGGCGTGTGCCCCGGAGTGTGGATGACATCCACCTGGAGGTCACCCACGGTGAAAGCGTCGCCATCGTTGACCTGGTTGGCGGCGTAGTGGATGTCGAAGCCGGCAGGAACGTAGTAGTCCGCGCCATGCTTGCGGGCGAGTTCGATGCCACCGCTGACGTAGTCGTTGTGGAAATGGGTCTCTGCCACCGCCGCGATCGTCAGTCCGTGTTCGGCGACCAGATGCTCCACACGGTCGATATCGCGCTGCGGATCGACGACGAGGGCATTGCGGCCGTCGTGGACGATGTAGCTGCGATCTCCGAGTCCGGTGGAATCGAGCGTGATGACATGGGGTACGCCGGGTGCGGTCACGGTGGAAGCCTCCTCGTGGTCTGCTTCTGAGCCTATACCCCCAGGGGTATCTGGCGCAAGGCCTCCGCGGCAGCCCGCGCCATGAGGACCGCGGCTGCAGGCGTGGGGTGGAGGCCGTCGTTGGAGTAGCCCGACCGCCAGCCGCCAAGAGGGTCGCGCAGTGGGGCCCCGGTGTCGAGCAGGATGACCCCCTCCGACGCGGCCCAGGCGCGGATGGCATCGCTCACCGCGATCGCTCGGGCATCGGCCATCGGATCATCCCGAGGCGGCAGCGTGCACACGGCCATGGGCACTCCGTAGATGTCGGCCGCATCCTTGATCCTCTGGAGGTTGGCCACGACGTACGCCGGATCCACCTCGCCCGAGACGTCGTTGGTGCCCCCGTGGACGACGAGGATGTCCGGGCTGAGGGCGAGAGCGTTGTATGCCTGGCCGGCCATCCACGAGGTCGTCATGCCGTTCTCGGCGACCATGCCGCCATAGCGAACGACTCCCTCAGTGTCGTCGAGCAGGCGGTAGAACCAGGACCACTCCGTCGCACCACCCCACGCGGTGTCGACCGTGGCGCCGCGCGTGATCGAGTCGCCGAGGAACACCGCCACAGGCCGCTCCTCGACCGGGATCGGCTCGGTCGCCACCGTCGCCGCTTCGGCACTCGCTTCGCCCGTCGGCAAAGGCAGGGCGCCCGGCGCGGCCGAACTCGGGTCCTGCGTCGTCGCACCGGCCGTGTCGAAGCGGGGTGCGAGGGCGGTCGGCCCGGTCGCCGCCGCAACTCCGACGCCGACGAGCACCAGCAGCGACGCACACGCTGCGAGGCCTCGCCACACCCATGTCATGCCCCCATTGAATCCCGGCAGGGCCCGGAAGTCGCGGCGGGCCTCGGGTGACGCGCGCCACTCACCTCGCCCCCCGGCCCCTCACGCGGCCCCGTGACCGAGCACCCTGGAGGTGGCCCTGAGAGATCCTCCGGGCTGAAGAGGGGCCACCACACACGCGTGGACCCCGCAAGGGAGTGATTTGTATGTCGCCGTTCGGTTCGGTCTTCGCTTCGCTGTTGACGAAGCAGGCCCCCGAGGAGCGGCGTGCCGGCGACCGGGATCGTGCTGAGGCACTCTGGGTCGCCCGCCGCCAACGCGGCTAGGGGACGTCGTCCCCCACTGATGGGGCTCCTCCTAAGGTGCCCCTGTGATGATGGACGCCTCTCCTATGCGCGTCCACTATCCCGCGGACCTGCCGGTCTCGGAGCGACGCGATGACATCGTCGCGGCGCTCCGGGACCACCAGGTGGTCGTCATCGCCGGCGAGACCGGCTCGGGCAAGACCACGCAGGTCCCGAAGATGGTCCTCGAGGCACTCAGCCGAGATGGGACACCACGCCTCGCCCACACGCAGCCGCGCCGCATCGCCGCGCGGGCTGTGGCCGAGCGACTCGCCGAGGAGATGGGGGTCGCGCTCGGCGAAGGCGTGGGCTATCGCGTCCGCTTCACCGATCGCACCCGCAAGGACACCGCTGTCACGGTCATGACCGATGGCGTGCTGCTCGCCTCCATCCGCCGCGACCGACTCCTGAAGCAGTACGACGCAATCATCATCGACGAGGCTCACGAGCGCTCCCTCAACATCGACTTCCTGCTTGGCTACCTCGCCTGGCTGCTCCCCCAGCGACCGGATCTCCGCGTCGTCGTGACATCGGCCACGCTCGACACTGAGCGATTCAGCGCCCACTTCGGCGACGCGCCCGTCATCGAGGTCTCCGGCCGCACCTACCCGGTTGAGATCAGATACCGCCCCTACGAGGACATCGACGAGGTCGACGCCGTGGCGTCCGCGGTCGACGAACTCCTGCGCGACACGGATGGCGACGTGCTCGTCTTCCTCACGGGTGAGCGCGAGATCCGCGACGCGCGCGATGCCCTAGCCGATCGCCTCGGCGGCAGCATCGAGATCGTGCCCCTCTACGGTCGGCTGTCCGCGCAGGAGCAACACAGGGTGTTCGCTCCACATGATCAACGGCGCGTGGTGCTTGCCACGAACGTCGCCGAGACCTCTCTCACCGTGCCGGGCATCCGCTCCGTCGTCGATGCCGGCACGGCGCGGATGTCGCGCTTCTCCACGCGCCTCAAGGTGCAGCGGCTGCCCATCGAGCCCATCTCGCAGGCGAGCGCGGCCCAGCGAGCAGGCCGATGCGGACGCCTCGGGCCAGGCGTATGCATCAGGCTCTACTCCGACAGCGACCTGCAGGGCCGACCGGCGTACACCGATCCGGAGATCCTGCGCACCAACCTCGCGAGCGTGCTGCTCCAGATGGCGACCCTGGGGCTCGGCGAGATTGACGACTTCCCCTTCCTCGATCCACCGGACCGACGCGCGATCGCTGCGGGCATCGCCATCTTGGAAGAGGTCGGCGCGCTGCGCCCGGCGCGCGGTCCGGCGCCCCTGGCACGTCGAGTGACCGACATCGGCCGTCGACTGGCGCGACTGCCGGTCGATCCGCGACTCGGACGCATGATCGTGCAAGCCGAGCGAGAAGGCTGCCTCGACGACGTCACCGTCATCGCTGCGGGGCTGGCCATCCGCGACCCTCGTGAGCGTCCCGACGATCAGGCCGGAGCTGCGGACGCCTTGCACGCACGATTCGTCGATCCGACGTCGGATCTGCTCACGATGCTCAACCTCTGGGACTATCTCGAGCAGGCCCAGTCCTCGCAGTCCTCCACGCGATTCCGAGCCCAGTGCAAGCGTGAGTTCATCCACTACCTGCGCGTGCGCGAGTGGCAGGATCTCGTCAGCCAATTGCGTGGTGTCGTCGATGCTCCCCGGACGACGAGCGGCCGAGACGGCGATGCCATCCATCGGTCGGTCCTGTCCGGACTCATCTCCCACGTCGGAATGCTCGACCCCGAAGAGGTATCGCGGACGGCGCGCGCGGCGAGGACATCGGCGACGACGTCCCACCGTCGTCTTCCGCCCTACCGCGGGACACGCGACTCCCGCTTCGCCCTGTGGCCGGGATCGGCGCTGGTCAAGGAGCGCCCCGAGTGGGTCGTCGCCGCGGAGCTCGTCGAGACCGGACGGCTATGGGGCCGCATGGCTGCGCGCATCGATCCGTCCTGGATCGAGCCGCTCGCGGGTGACCTGGCGGTCCGGTCACATTCGGAGCCCACCTGGTCCCCTCGCCAGGCGCGGGCGCGATGCGTCGAGCGCGTCACCGTCCTCGGTCTGCCGGTCGTCACCGATCGGCGGATCCCCTATGACCGCATCGACCAGGCTGAGGCACGGCACCTGTTCATCCTTCACGCGCTCGTCCGCGATGAGTGGAGCCACCGACACCGCGTACTCCAGGACAACGCCACCAGGGTCGCCGAGCAGCGGGACCGCCTCCAGCGTGCCCGGCTCCCCGAAGGCACACTCGACGAGCAGGCGCTCGTCGACTTCTACGCCGCGCGTATCCCCGCCGACATCACCTCCGGCCGAGCATTCGACGCCTGGTGGCGCCGCACGCGTGGGGACTCACCGCACCTGCTCGACCTGCCGGAGGATCTGCTCCGCGACGTGCCCAGCGAGCACGACTTCCCGGGCGAATGGCCGGGTGGATTCGCCCTGACCTACCGGTTCTCGCCGGGAGACCCGCGTGACGGTGTGAGCGTGCACGTGCCCGTGGCCGCGCTGCCGACCCTGCATGACGACGCCTTCGCCGCCCAGGTGCGCGGCTACCGCGAGGATCTCGTCGTCGCCTTGATCCGAGCTTTACCCAAGCAGGTACGTCGATCCATCGGACCCGCATCGGATATCGCGGGCGAGCTGGCTGCGCGAATGGATGTCGCGGACCCGCGGTCATCCCTGAGCGCGGCGATACGGCAGTTGCGAGACGTCGTCGTCGATCCGACCGAGTGGGCCTTCAACTCCGCACCAGACCATCTCCGACCAACCATCGTGGTCGAGGACGCGGATGGTCTCGAGATCGCAAGCGGCAAGGCCATCGCCGCGCTGCGCGCGCAGTGCGGCGAGCGCAGCGCAGCAGCGATCCGGGAAGCGATGCCCGACCTCGAACGCACGTCGCTCGAGGACTGGCCCGATGTGCCACTGACCCCGCATGAGGAGAGGGGCGCCCTGGCCATGCCCGGACTCATCGCCGAGGACGACGGGACAGTGTCGCTCAGGGTCTTCCCCACACGCCCCGCGCGGGACGTGCAGCACCCGCGTGGTGTCGCTCGCCTGCTAGCTCTGAAGGCGCCGCTCAAGGTCGCGGACCTGCGGCTGAGTGACGCGGACAAGCTCGCCCTCGGCCGCAATCCGCACGGCTCAGTCGCGGGTCTGCTCGAGGACGCGAGCACCGCCATCGCACTGGACCTCATGGACGAGGCCGGCGGAGCACCCGTGTCGGCCGACGAATTTGCCGGATTGCTCACGCAGTTCCGTCAGCGTCGAGCCACGCTGATGCGCGCCCTCCTGCTCGAGGTGCTCCCCGCAATCGAGGACTGGTGGCAGATCCGGCAGGCACTCGACGCCGCGGCGCCCGCAACGCTTGCCGCCGCACGCGAGGACGTCGAGGTGCATCTGGGTGATCTCACCGGAGGGGACTTCCTCACCCGCGCGCGCCCGAGTGGCATCGCGGACCTACGGCGCTACCTCACCGCCCTGCGTCGACGACTGGCTTCCCTGCCCGCGGACGCCGGACGCGACCTCGTGCGCATGGACCAGGTGCATCAGGTCGAGGATGCCTACCTCGCCCTATCCGCCGCGAAGCGAGCGACCTCGGAGGGCCGAGCAATCCGCGCCGACCTCGCCGAACTCCGCGTCAGCCTCTGGGCGCAGGACCTGGGCACTCCGCGGCCGGTGTCGCAGAAGCGCCTGCTCGATCGGATCACCGCCCTCAGCCGGTGAACGACGCGCTCGGCAGGTCCTTCTCGCCTTCCCGGATAGCGGTGACAATGCGTTCGGCGACAGCCATCGGCGCCAGACCCTGCGGAAGCCTCGGAGCTGCTCCGGCCAGGGGGCGCGTTGCGAGCCCCGTCTCGGTGTGCGGGGGTCGCACATCGATGAGCCGGATGCCCTCGCGGCGCAGCTCGCGCATAGCGGCGGAGTCGTATGCCGCCAGTGCGGCCTTCGACGCGGAGTACGCCGCCATGCCTGCCTGTGGCTGCTCCGCGACCACGGCGCTGATGTGCACAGCGACAGGGTCATGGCCTGCCGCAGCCGAGGCACGCAACGCCGGGAGCCCAGCCCGCAGCAGCCGGATCGGCGCCAGCGTATTGAGAGTGAACAGGTCGATCATGACCTCGTCAGGGAGTTCATCCACGCTCCCGAAGGCGACAGCTCCCGCGGCGTACACGATCCCGTCCAGTCCTCCATACGCCGACGTCGCCGCGTCAACGATCCGATCCGGGCTCGATGCGAGGCGCACATCGATGGCGACGCGCTGGCCGGGCACATCAACGGCGGCGAGGCGCGACTCGTCGCGGGCCACCAGCGTGAGCTGCGCGCCCGCCTCGGCCAGGAGAGCCGCGATCGGTGCGCCGAGTCCGCCCGTGGCCCCGACGACGATGATGGAGCGCGTCCGTAGATCGGTCATTGCGTCAGCCTCCCACCACGTCGCGTGAGCGGCACCTTCACGACCGGCCTATGCTGGTCTCACCAGGGGAGCTCGAAGGAACGTCGGGCTGAGAGGGCGGGCGCCACCGCTGACCCACGAACCTGATCTGGGTAATGCCAGCGGAGGGAGCGTCATGAGGCTCGTTGTCCCGATCACCGTCGCCGCAATGGCACTTGTCGCGTGCGGCAGCACGACCACGTCCAACTCGACAGACTCCCCCACGGCGACGCCCATCGTCCGTGTCGTCACGCACGACTCGTTCGCCCTGAGCGAAGATCTCGTCGCAGAGTTCGAGCAGGCGTCCGGCATCGATGTGGAGTTCATTCCTGCCGGGGACGCCGGGGAGATGGTCAATCGAGCGGTGCTGTCTGCGGGCAATCCGGAGGGCGACGTGCTCTTCGGAATCGACACGACGCTCCTCTCGCGAGCGATTGACGCGGAGGTATTCGATCCCTACGTCGCCGACCCGGACGCACTGCGCCCCGAGTTGCGCGAAGCCGGTCTCGGAGTCGTCACACCCGTGGATGATGGCGACGTCTGCATCAATATCGACGACCGGTGGTTCGCCGACAGGGGTCTCTCACCGCCGACCACACTCGAGGATCTCGCCGACCCTCGCTATCGCGGGCTCCTCGTGGTCCAGAATCCAGCGACGTCCTCGCCCGGGCTGGCATTCCTGCTTTCCAGCATCGAGCGCTACGGCGACGCCTGGCCTGGCTACTGGCAGAGGCTGCGCGACAACGACACCCTCGTCGTCAACGGCTGGTCGGAGGCCTACCTCAGCGAGTTCACCGCGGGCGGCGGCTCCGGGGACCGGCCCCTGGTCGTGTCCTACTCGACAAGCCCGCCGGCGGAGATCGTCTACGCCGAGGGTCCGGCACCCGATCGTCCCTCCACCTCCACGATGACCGACGGTTGCTACCGGCAGATCGAGTTCGCCGGGGTGCTGCGCGGCAGCGCCGACCCCACCGCTGCGCGCACGGTCGTCGACTGGCTCGTCTCTCCCGAGGTGCAGGCGGACGTCCCCCTGTCGATGTTCGTCTTCCCTGCTCGCGCCGGTGTCGCCCTCCCCGAGGTCTTCGAGCGCTTTGTCATGCGGCCGGACAATCCGGCGGAGCTGCCCGC
>JBEAQC010000039.1:0-12937 GCA_041164085.1 Actinomycetota bacterium | reverse complement strand
CACCCAAGCCGATGCTGCCCGTCGCCGGCACACCCGTCACGGTCCATCAGATCGAGCGAGCCCGCGACGCGGGTGTGGAGCGCGTGGTCCTCGGTACGTCGTATCGCGCGGACGTCTTCGCTGAGCAACTCGGTGACGGCAGCGCGCTCGGCGTCGAGATCGCCTACGCCGTCGAGGACGAGCCCCTCGGCACCGGCGGCGCAATCCGCCATGCCGCCGCGCACCTCACATCAGGACCCGACGATCCCGTCATGGTGCTCAACGGCGATGTCCTGAGCGGGGTCGACTACGCGCGGCTCATCGACGCTCATCTGCGTGTCGATGCGTCCGTGACGCTGCACCTGGTCCGCGTGAGCGATCCCACGGCGTACGGCCTGGTCCCTACCGACGACAACGGCGGCGTGCTCGCCTTTCGTGAGAAGCCGACCACGCCCGAGGAGATCGTCACCGATCAGATCAACGCGGGCTGCTACGTCTTCCGCCGCTCTGTCATCGATGCGATCCCCACGGGACGCGTGGTGTCCGTCGAGCGGGAGACCTTCCCGGGCCTGCTCTCCGACGGGGCGCGGCTCCTGGGCGTGGTCGACGATTCCTATTGGTTGGATCTGGGGACGCCGTGGGACTTCGTGCGCGGCTCGGCTGATCTCGTCCGCGGCATCGCGCCGTGGCGCGGCCATGCGCCCGCTGACGCCCTGGTGCTCGACGGCGCGGAGATCGCCAGAGATGCGGTGATCAGCGGAGGCAGCACCATCGGGCGAGGTGCCCGGATCGGCGCGGGAGCTCGCGTGCACGGTTCGGTGATCCTCGACGGTGCGGTCATTGCACCCGATGCCGTCATCGCGGATTCCGTTGTCGGCGCTCATGCCTACATCGGTGACCGATCAACCGTCAGCGAGTGCGTCATCGGCGATCGGGCACGTCTGGGACGCGATATCGAACTCCGCGCGGGTGCGCGGGTGTGGCCCGATGTCCGCCTCGTGGATGGGGCGGTCCGCTTCTCCACCGATGCCTGAGTGGGCGCGCATCTAGCGGTGCACGATGACGTCTGCGGGGCTTCGGTCCGGTCGGTCACCCGGCTCCGCGGCGGGCCGGCCGATCGCGACGGCGCCGAGCGGCTGCCACGTCGTGGGTAGGTCGAGCACCCGGTGGACGACGTCAGCGCAGAACATCGTCGATGAGATCCACGCCGCTCCCCAGCCTTCGGTGGCCAGGGAGATGAGGAGGTTCTCCACCGCAGCCCCGCCGGAAACCAGGAACAGGTCGCGCTCGAAGCCAGTACGGCGCTCATCCGGGTAGTCGTGCGGTCCGGCCGACATGTCGAGGAAGGGCAGCACGACAGCGGGTGCCCGCCACAGGATGTCTCCGCGCGCGATGCGTCGGTCGATCGCGTCATCGTCGAATCCGTCGGCCTCGAGATCCGTGCGCCATCGGTCGCGCATCGCCGCCAGCAGCACCTCGCGCTGCTGATCGAGGATGACGAAGCGCCAGGGTGTCGTGTGGTGAGGTGCGGGTGCGGTGATCGCGGCAGCAATCGCCCGTTCGAGGACCTCGGGATTCACCGGCTCGTGGGTGAACGATCTGACGGTACGTCGGCCCGACACAGCCTCGCGTCGACCAGCGAGTCGGGCCTCGGCGGTGCCAAGGGGGAAGAGGTCCTCCTCGAGTGCGCGTATTCCGGCGGCAGCGCCGGGACCGTCATCAACCGTGACATGGCGGTGTAGGCCGCGCACGACCGCGACGGGGACACCGTCGACCTTGCCCTTGACCAGATCGGCTGCTGCCGCGATCTCGTCGGCGACCGCGATGACGGTCGCCTCCATGGGCCTGCCACCCGCGTCCGGACGCCCCCGCATGTCATCGAGCACCCGCACCCCGGCAACCCCGATAGCGGCGTCGGTGAGGCCGTCGCGCCACGGCCGCCCGAGGGTGTCGGTCACGATGACGGCAAGTGACTGCCCGGTGCGCGCGTGGAGTTCGCCGCGCAGCCGACGGGCGGAGTCATCGGGATCGAGAGGCAGCAGGAGCACATGACCGGTCGGGGCATTGCTGGCATCGATCCCCGCGGCGGCGAGGACGATGCCGTGGTGGGTGCGCACGATCCGCGTCGTCCCGCGCGGCGTCTGCTTGGTCGCCACGACCGTGGCCGTCTCGTCCGCCAGGGCCTGATCGCGTTGGGCCTCGGGCACGATGCGGCCTTCGGCCTTGCTGATGATCTTGCTGGTGACGACGACGATGTCCCCGTCCCGCACGCCCCGCGAGCCATCCGCCCAGGCGACCTGCGAAAGCGCGTCCGTGAGCACGCCCGCGAGATCGGTCTGGGTGTCGACCTCGCCGATGCCCGTGACGGCCGCCACCTGCATGGTCATGCGCGATGCCGGCTGCGCGATGCCACGTCCAGCGCGGCCTCAGCGATGGACTGCGTCGCCTCGAGATCGGTCATGAGCAGGGGACGGGCTTCGCAGGTGATGCCGAGCGACTGGATCGATGGCACGGAGCCAGCGTCAGAGTCGTCCACGAGCCAGCCATCGAGCACCCCGTCCGCGGAGGCGCCGAGCGGGATGAGGGCGCGACGTGACCCGTAGTGGCGGGCGACCGCGGCGGCATCGGTCTGCACGCCGATGGCGGCCAAGCAGGCGTCGGCCATGCCACGCACGGGGCGACCGCCCACGATCGGCGACACGCCCACGACCGGCGCTGTCGTGCGCTGCACGGCCTCGCGGATGCCGGGCACGCTCAGAATCGTGCCGATCGACACCACCGGATTGGACGGCGGCATGAGAACGACGTCGGCGCCCTCGATCGCCTCGACGACCCCCGGACCGGGCTTGGAGTCATCCGCCCCGACGAGCACGATCGCGTGCGCGGGGATCGCCGCGCGATAGCGCACCCACCACTCCTGGAAGTGAATCGCGCGCCGTGCCGGTGCACCCGAGGCATCGAGTGACCCGTCCGGATCGTCGATCACGACATGCGTCTCGGCGCGCTCGTCGGTCATGGGGAGCAGGCGCACACCGGGCTGCCAGCGCTCGCACAGAGCCTGGGTTACAGCAGACAGGGGATAGCCCGCGGCCAGCATCTGAGTGCGTACCAGATGCGTCGCGATGTCTCGATCGCCCAGTCCGAACCACGAAGGCTCAAGTCCGTACTCGGCGAGCTCGTCCTTGACGGTGAATGTCTCGTCTTCGCGCCCCCAGCCCCGCTCCGCGGAGATGCCGCCACCCAGCGTGTACATGACGGTGTCGAGATCGGGGCAGACGCGCAGTCCATGGATCCAGATGTCGTCCCCGGTGTTGCCGATCACCGTCACCTCGGCGTCGGGCGCTGCCGCAAGCAGGCCCCGAAGGAAGCGTGCACCGCCGATCCCCCCGGCGAGGACGGTGATGCGGCGTGGAGGCGCGGACATGGACATAGAGTGTCACGGTGCCATCCACGCCGTCGGGGGTCGTCCGGGCGCTCGCCCGTGCCCGCCGGGGCGCCAGCCTGTCTCCGGAGGAGGCCACCTGGCTGCTCTCCGCCCGTGGTGATGCCCTCGGCGAGCTCATGGGGCTCGCGGCCGCGCTGCGCGATCGCGGGCTGGACGACGCCGGGCTAGCCGGTGTCATCACCTATTCGCCCAAGGTGTTCATTCCACTGACACGCCTGTGTCGGGACCGGTGCCACTACTGCACGTTCGCCACCGTGCCGCATCGCCTGCCCGCCGCCTACCTCTCGCCCGATGAGGTGCTGACCATCGCCCGGCAGGGGGCTGCACTGGGCTGTGCCGAAGCGCTCTTCACGCTGGGTGATCGTCCGGAGGAGCGCTGGCCCGCGGCACGCGACTGGCTCGACGAGGCCGGTTACGCCGACACGCTCTCCTATGTGCGCGCCATGGCGGTCCTCGTCCTCGAGGAAACGGGACTGCTCCCTCATCTCAACCCTGGTGTCATGTCTTGGGAGGAGATGCGCAGGCTTCGACCCGTCGCACCGAGTATGGGCATGATGCTCGAGACGACGGCTGATCGGCTGTGGTCCGAGCCGGGTGGACCGCACTTCGGGAGCCCGGACAAGGAGCCGAGGGTCAGGCTGCAGGTCATCGAGGACGCCGGACGTCAGGCGATCCCCTTCACCACGGGCATCCTTGTCGGCATCGGTGAGACCGAGGCCGAGCGCGTCGATGCGCTCTTTGCTCTCCGCGCAGCGCACCGTCGACATCGCCATATCCAGGAGGTGATCGTCCAGAACTTCAGGGCCAAGGACGACACAGCGATGCGGGGCGAGCCTGATCTCGACACGAGTGACTACCTGGCGACCCTCGCGACCGCGCGGATCGTCCTGGGCCCGCACGTCCGTCTGCAGGCACCACCCAATCTCAGTGACGATTTCAGTGCGCTCCTCGAGGCAGGCGTCGACGATTGGGGCGGGGTCAGTCCACTCACACCCGACCACGTGAACCCCGAGCGCCCGTGGCCGCACCTGGATGCGCTTCGGGAGGGCACCGAGGCAGCTGGCTTTCAACTGCGTCCTCGCCTCACGGTGCACCCGCGCTACGTCCGTGACGGCACCTGGATCGATCCGCGGGTACGTCCGCACGTGGATGCGCTCGTCGATCGCGACGGACTTCTCGTCCAGCCTGCGTGCCCGACCGGACTTCCCTGGCAGGAGCCCGACGCCGATTCGGGGGGCTACGCCGACTTCGCCCTGCGCGCAGCCGGTGGACGCGTCGATCTGCATGTCGACATCGATGTTGCCGGTCGTCGCTCAGAGCGGCGCGATGACTTCGCCGAGGTGTACGGCGATTGGGACGAGGTGTCCGAGCGTGCTCGAGGGTTGCGCGGGGCTCCTGAGCGACTGGCCGCGGATGTCAGGCGTGCGCTCGACGTCGCCCATGCTGACCCCTCGCGATTGGCCCATCCCGATCACGCGGCGGATGCCCTCGCGCTCATGTCGGCAGAGGGCGACGCGCTGGAGGCCGTCGTCGTCCTCGCCGATGACCTGCGCCGCACGGTGGTGGGCGACGAGGTCACCTACGTCGTCAACCGCAACATCAACTTCACCAATGTCTGCTACACCGGGTGCCGCTTCTGCGCCTTCGCGCAGCGGGCTTCTGACGTCGACGCGTTCACACTTTCGCTCGACGAGGTCTCCACCCGAGTCGGGGAGGCCGTGGACGCGGGAGCGACCGAGATCTGCATGCAAGGCGGGATCCACCCCGACCTGCCCGGCACGGCGTACTTCGATCTCGCGCGCGCGGTCAAGGCACGTGCCCCGGGGATCCATCTGCACGCCTTCAGTCCCATGGAGGTGATCAACGGAGCGTCCCGCACCGGCATGTCTGTGCGCGAGTGGCTTATCGCCGCTCGCGAGGCCGGTGTCGACTCGCTCCCTGGCACCGCGGCGGAGATCCTCGACGATGACGTGCGGTGGATCCTGACCAAGGGCAAGTTGCCTGCGGCCATGTGGGTCGATGTCGTCACCACGGCGCATGAGGTCGGCCTTCGCACGACTGCGACGATGATGTACGGCCACGTCGATGCACCGCATCACTGGGTCGATCACCTGCGCACCCTGCGAGGCATTCAAGAGCGCACCGGCGGCTTCACCGAGTTCGTGCCGCTTCCCTTTGTGCACCACAGCGCGCCGCTCTATCTGGCAGGCGTAGCGCGTCCCGGCCCGACCGCGCGCGACAACCGGGCCGTCCATGCGATGGCGCGAATCATGCTGCACGGTGCCGTCGATCACATCCAGTGCTCCTGGGTCAAACTCGGTGATGATGGCTGCCGCGTCATGCTCGCCGGTGGGGTGGACGACCTGGGCGGCACCCTCATGGAGGAGACCATCAGCCGCATGGCGGGCTCCGAGCATGGGTCGGCCAAGACCGTCGATGACCTCCGGGCGCTGATCCGGTCGGTCGGTCGCATCCCCCGGCAGAGGACGACGGGCTATGACGTCCCCGCCACCTCGGTGCCCGCGTGAGGGCCTGGAGCGGGTGCCCCACGCCACGTGAGGAGACCGGATGTCCCCGCGGGCTTGACGAGGGGCCCTGGGACCTATGTAATGACACCGGTGTCATTTGACGGACGCAGGCTCAACCTGCGCCCCAGGGAGGGAGGTCGGCAGTGGGTGATCCCGTGCTGCTGCCGTTGACCGCTTCAGATTCGCCCGAGGCCATGGAATGGCAAGAGCGGGCGCTCTGTGCGCAGACCGACCCCGAGGCGTTCTTCCCTGAGAAGGGCGGCAGCACCCGAGAGGCCAAGCGCGTGTGCCTGTCGTGCGAGGTCCGTGGTGAGTGCCTTGAGTACGCCCTCGCCCACGATGAGCGCTTCGGTATCTGGGGTGGCCTGTCCGAGCGCGAGCGGCGCCGGCTGAAGAAGCAGGCCGTCTGACCGGACGCCACCGCGTCACGACGGTCATCGTCGCATCGGATGGCGCGGTCTGGCTTCCCGCGGTCCTCACGGTCCTCGGCGGGCAGACTCGCCACCCTGACGCCATCGTCGGTGTCGATGCCGGCTCCACTGATTCCAGTGCACGCATCCTCACCGAGTCTCTTGGATATGACCGGGTCGTCCTGCTCGACTCGCGTGGTGACGAGGCCGGATTCGGCGCGTCCGTCAACGCCGGGCTCGCCTCCGGAGTCCTGAAGTCAGACAGCGATGAGGCCTTCGACGTCGAGACCACCGAATGGGTCTGGCTCCTCCACGACGATTCAGCCCCATCTGCCACCTGCTTGGAGCGCTTACTCGAGGCCGCCGATGCCCACCCGCGCGCAGCCATCCTCGGCCCCAAGGCCCTCGGGTGGCATGACCGGAGACTGCTGCTCGAGGTGGGCTTCAGCGTCACCGGAGCCGGACGCCGCGTCACCGGCCTCGAGCGCCGGGAGCATGATCAGGGCCAGCATGACGACCGCAGCGAGGTCCACGCTGTCGGATCCGCCGGGATGCTCGTACGTCGCGATGTCTGGGATGCCCTCGGCGGCTTCGACCCACAACTCCCGCTCTACCGCGACGACCTCGACCTGTGCTGGCGTGCCTGGCGCGCCGGCTATGAGGTCCGCGTTGTCCCCGAGGCTGTCGTCCATCACCGGGAGGCGTCGTACCACGGCAGACGCGAAGGCTCGACCGCGCCGGGGCGCGGACACCGGCTTGATCGGCGTTCGGCCCTGCTGGTGCTCCTCGCGCAGACTCCGGGCTGGCGGCTGCCCTTTACCGCGCTTCGGTTGACCCTCGGATCGATGCTGCGGTCGCTGCTGTATCTGCTGGGCAAGGACGTGCGTCGGGCGGGCGACGAGATCGCGGCCATCGGCACGCTGCTGACCCACCCCGGCCGCATCGCGGCCTCGCGACGTCGCACCGCCGAGACGTCCACGCTCACGTCACGCGAGGCGGTGCACGATCTGAGACCGGGTGCGTGGTCGCAGGCGCGCTCCGCCATCGAGGCACTCGGCGGCATTGTCTCCTCCGGTCGCTCCGGGGGAGCTGCGCCGGGCGGCGCCATTGAGTCCGGGCCCGTCGCGGATGAGGCTGACATCTTCGAAGACCCCGCCGACGGCTTCCTGCGCCGTTCCCTCAGCCGCCCCGCCGTCGTGATCGCGCTCGTGCTGCTCGTCGTCGCCGCGATCGCCGGACGTTCCCTGTGGTGGGGCGACGGGACACTCTTCGGTGGGGCCCTCCTGCCGAGCCCCGACGGTGCGGGGGAACTCTGGGCCGGGTACACCGACACCTGGCATGACGTGGGCCCCGGGTCGACGGTGCCAGCGGCGCCGCTGACTGCACTGCTTGCGGCGCTGTCGACGATTGTGCTCGGCAAGGTCGGGCTCCTGGTCGGCCTGCTCATCTTCCTTGCGGTGCCCGCAGCCGGATTGAGCGCGTGGTGGTCCCAGCGCGGTGTCATCCAGGCGCGTGGACCTCGTATCTGGGCCGCGTTCGCCTACGCCTTGCTGCCTGCGATGACCGGTGCGATCGCGACCGGTCGTCTCGGTGTCATGATCGCGATCGTCCTTATGCCCTTCCTGGCTCGAGTCGTAGCTCGTTGTCTTGGTGCGGCACCGACTCTCGCGCCGGCCACCGGTCGCACTCCCTGGGGAGCAGCACTGCTCGCGGCTGTCGTCATCGCCTGCGCTCCCGTCACCTGGATCCTGCTCCTCGTCGCTGTCGTCGCGGCCCTGGTCGCAGCGGGCATCACGGCGCATCTACATCGCGATCTCGTGCTCAGAGCGCTTGCCCTGCTCATCGCGCCCCTCGTGCTGCTGATGCCGTGGTCCCTGCGCCTTGTCACCGACCCTGCGCTCTTCTTGGCCGACCTCGGCATGCAGGTCGATGTCACGCCTTCACCGGCAGGGGCCCTGCTGCTGCTGGATCCCGGCGGCCCCGGCACCCCGCCTTCCTGGGTGACGGCCGGCATCGTGCTCGCCGCACTCCTCGCCATCCTCCGTCCGACCACGCGGCGGCCTGTCCTGTGGCTCTGGGGCATCGCGCTCGTCGTCCTCGCCCTGGCGCTCGCGATAAGTCGCGTGCCGGTGCCGTCGCCGGCCAGCGAAGAGCCGGTCGCGGTGTGGACCGGGGTCCTGGTCGCGGTGATGGGGGGTGCCGTCGTCCTGGCCGCGGCGCTTGCCGCGGATGGGCTGAGGGCGAGCATGGCGGAGGCGACCTTCACCTGGAGGCAGCCGCTCGCTGGTGTGACCACGATCCTGGCGATTCTGTCGCCCCTCGCGGCGCTCCTGTGGTGGCTTCCGGGCGCCGGTGACCCGGTGCGTCGGGGCGATCCGGTCGTTCTGCCGCCCTTCGTCATCGCGGAGGCGATCGGTCCCGAGGCGCCGCGCACGCTGCTGCTGCGCCCCACGACCGGCGCTCGCGTCGACTACACCCTGGTCAATGGCACGGGACCGAGCCTCGGCGACGCGGAGGTCGAGCCTCCCGCAGCCGATTGGGACGAGATGGATCGGCTCGTGGCGGGCCTGGTGTCCGGTCGTGGCGGCGACGAGGTCCAGGGCCTGGCCGCCTACGCCGTCCGCTACGTCGTGCTCGATGATGTCCAGTCCGAGGCACGCGGGCTCGCCCGCAGCCTGGACTCCGTCCCCGGATTGCGCCGCGTCGCCGGACGTGAGGGCGAGGTGTTGTGGCGCGTGGAGTCCGAGGCCAGTCGTGTCACCGTCGCGGGTGCCGATGGCGCGATCGCTGCGCTGCCGACGGTGCGCCTATCGTCCGCCGAGCCCTTCGTCGACACGACGATGACGACAGCCGCCGCTCAAGTGCGCCTAGCCCAGACCGCAGACGCGGCCTGGCGAGCCACGCTGGATGGCCAGCCGCTTGCTTCGGTCGAGCGCGAGGACGCGGCGGCATCGCTCCAGGCATTCGACATCTCGCCCGCGGCCGCGGGAGCAATCGTCGTGTCCATCGACGATGGTCCACGCACACGGTGGCTCTGGGCCCAGGTCATCGCGCTCGTGGTCATCGCGATCCTGGCGCTGCCCGCCCGTCGCTCGGCCGGCGACGACGATGCCGACGCGGACGTCGCCCCCGACGGCGAGGTCGATGATCACGGCAGCGTCAGCGACGGGTCAGAGCAGGATGATGTGCACAAGCAGGGTGACGTGCACAAGCAGGATGACGTGCAGAAGGAGGTGACACCATGAGCGACAACCCGACGTCTGGTGCCACACCTCCCGAGGGCATCCCTCCCGGCGACACGTCTGCTGCGGAGACACCCGCTGATCAGCGCCGCCGACTGCGGGGCCGACGGCCACGCTCGGAGTCGACACTGCCCGCGGACCCAGGAGCATGGCGTGCGGTCGGCGTCGTCGCCGGTGCTGCAGCCGTCCTCGTCGTCGCGGGTTTGCTGGTGCCCATGCCGTCGGCCGATGAGGGATCAGCCGGTGCCGTCGAGCCGGTCGATTCGTCTACGGCGGTGTGTCCGGAGCCCGGCTCCGTCGGCGGGTCCTTGACCACGTCCACCGTCACCGTGATCCCCGGACTCTCGGGCCAGGATCGTCCCGGCGACGCGATCATCGGCTTCCTTCAGGGGCCCGATAGCGATGGCTCCGGCGGCATCCTCGCCGACGACACCGTGGACGGTGGCGCCCAGCCCCAGGGTGACCTCGCGGCCCCCGGTGACGTGGCGCAGGTGATCTCGGGCGACGGGAGGCTGCCGGCCCTGGAGGTGCGCACGCTCGGCGGCCTGGCTCCCGGGCTCGTCGCCGCGCAGACGACTCGAGACTCTTTCTCCGAGGGCCGCGGGTTGGCGAGCCAGCCCTGCCTCGGACCGGCGACCACGTGGTGGTTCGTCGGCGGCGGCTCGACCGCGGGTCGCGAATCCGCTCTGGTCCTCGTCAACCCCGAACAGACCCCTGCGGAGCTCGAAGTCGCTATTAGCGGTCCCGATGGCCCGGTGTCCGCTCCGCGGCTGCGAGGTCTGGTCGTGGAGCCACGTAGCCGGGTCGTCGTGCGGCTGTCCCGTGAGGCTCCGCGGCTGCCGGCGGCAGCGTGGCGCGTGACGGTCCGCCAGGGTCGTGTCATGGCGGCGCTCTCGGACAAGGAGGCCGAGGGCTTCGTGCCCCGGGGGGCCGACTGGATCCCGGCGTCGGTCGATCCCGCCACACGCGTACTCGTGCCCGGCGTCATCGGGGGCGGCGGCGGTCGCCAGTTGCTCGTCCATGCCCCGGGTGATCTCACCGCGACCGTGCAGGTCCGGCTCATCACCGAGCAGGGCTCCTTCGTCCCCGCAGCCACGCCGGAGGTGGAAGTACCCGGAGGCACGGTCGTGGCGGTCGATCTCGACTCGAGCCTCCAGGGCGCCGATGCCACGGTGGATCTGCAGTCCGACCTGCCCATCGTCGCAGGCGTGCGTCAGCGCCACCCCGGCGTCGATGGCACCGCCGGGTCGCTGTTGGAGACGTCCTTCACCGCGGGTGCGCCCCTCATCGGCGCGGTGTCCGCGACGACGGGCCTGCCTGCCGAACGCAGCACCGGTGTCACTGTGTGGTTCACAGCCCCCGACGACATCATCGAGATCGAGGCCGCGCCTCCTCCTGACGTGGCCGTCCAGGACGAGATGCCGTCGCCGAGCGAAGATGATTCGCCCGGCAGTGCACCATCGACCGCAGACGACTCGGTTGCCGGTCCGGAAGACGCCGTGACCGTGACACTCACCGTGCTGGGGATCACCCCCGAGGGTGACGCCCTGCCGGCGGCCGAGGACATCGTCGTCACTGTCCCGCGCGGACGCCTCGTCGCTGTCGACATTCCCCGACCTGACGGTGCCGCATGGTTCACCGCCGTGGCCACGGTCAGGGATGGCGAGGTGGTGATCGCTCACCGTGCTGTCCGGCGCAACAAGAACGGATCGCTGGTCACCGGATATCCGTGGCGCCCCCTGCGCAGTGCGGTTGTCGTGCCTCGCGCGGTGCCCGATCCCGGCCTCGCTGTGCCGGGCGGCTAAGCCGGACAGGGGCGGCTTGGCCGGCCCGCCGGGCCGAACCGCCCGCGACACCTCGGACCCTCCGCGCAGTCATCCCGGGCTGACCGGCCCTCACCGGCGTGGCACCGCTCCACATGTCGCCGCGGGGGGTAGCGTCCCGGGACGTGGGCTACCGACGCCGCTGCTCCCGTGTGACCTGTGGGCGCGCCGCTGATTCGACCCTGACCTATGTCTACGCGGACTCCACCGCGGTGCTCGGCCCCCTCTCCGGCAGCCCCGACCCCCACGGCTACGACCTGTGCGAACTCCACGCCGCCCGGCTCACGGTCCCGCTCGGCTGGCAGGTGATGCGCATCGAGTCCGACGCTGCCGGTGCCGGCCCGTCGGGTGACGATCTCGAGGCTCTGGCCAACGCTGTCCGCGAGGCGGCGGCCGCGGGTGAGCGCAGCGCGACGCTGTTCGACGATCTCGAGGCCCGCACCGCGGTCGGTGCGGAGGGCACCCGCCGCGGCCACCTGCGCTCGCTGCCTGTCGGACACGACCCCGAGGCGTGACGGGAGTGGCCGGCTCGCCTGGCTCCCCGCACCCGTCCGAGGGACTCCATGCGGTCTTCAAGGCATACGACGTACGCGGTCTCGTGCCTGGGCAGTTCGATGCGGAACTTGCCCGTCGAGTCGGGGCCGCGTTCGTCGAGGTCCTGGACGTGCGTGCGGCCGATGGCGGTCCCGGAGCCGTCGTCGTGGGCCAGGACATGCGTCCGTCGGGCGATGATCTCGTCGCCGCATTCGCCGAGGGAGTGTGCTCGCGCGGATGCGACGTGATCCGGATCGGCCTGGCCAGCACTGATGGCCTGTACTTCGCGTCCGGGGACCTCGGGCTGCCCGGAGCGATGTTCACCGCCAGCCACAACCCCGCGGAATACAACGGGATCAAGATGTGCCGGGTGGGTGCGGCGCCGGTGGGGATGGAGTCCGGACTGCGCGAGATCCGTGACCTCGTTGAGGCCGGACTGGAGGACTACGTCGGTCCCACCGGCAGCGTGACCCGAGCCGACACGATGCCGGCCTACGCCGCCTTCCTCAGGGGCCTCGTGGACCTGTCCGGCAT
This sequence comes from Actinomycetota bacterium, assembly GCA_041164085.1. Lineage (GTDB taxonomy): Bacteria > Actinomycetota > Actinomycetes > S36-B12 > S36-B12 > Mxb001. The sequence goes on along the minus strand of JBEAQC010000039.1, from coordinate 442 downwards.
CCGCACGCTCAAAGTCGTCATCGATGCCGGCAACGGCATGGCGGGCCTCACGGTGCCCGCCGTACTCGGCCGTGAAGCCGGGCTGTCCGACCTTCCGTTGGAGATCATGCCGCTCTACTTCGAGCTCGATGGCACCTTCCCCCACCACGAGGCGAATCCGATCGACCCGGAAAATCTCCGCGATCTCCAGGCGGCGGTCCTCGAGCACGGCGCCGATCTCGGACTCGCCTTCGATGGCGATGCCGACCGTTGCTTCGTCATTGACGAGCGAGGTGTGGCGGTGTCTCCGTCGGCGATCACCGCCCTCATTGCAGCCCGTGAGTTGGACAGGCACCCGGGAGCGACGATCATCTACAACTGCATCAGTTCGCGGACTGTGCCCGAGGTCATAGCCGAGCACGGCGGCGTCGCCGAGCGCACGCGTGTGGGTCACTCCTTCATC
>JBEAQC010000038.1:0-5463 GCA_041164085.1 Actinomycetota bacterium | reverse complement strand
GAGCGATGTCCCCGGACAGTTGGATGACGAACGGCGAGGGTCACCCGCGCCGCTGGGCCATCCTCGGAGTGCTGGTCGTCAGCCTCCTCATCGTGGTGCTCGACAACACCGTCTTGAACATCGCTCTGCCGACGATCCAGCGCGACCTCGGCGCCTCCGCTGGCGAACTCGTCTGGGCGATCGACAGTTACATCCTGGCCTTCGCGGCGCTCCTCTTCACCTGGGGAGCCCTGGGCGACCGTTTCGGTCGCAAGCGCATCCTGGTCATCGGTCTCATCATCTTCGGCATTGCCTCCGCGGCGAGCGCGTTCGCGGAGACGCCCGCGCAACTGATCGCCTTCCGCGCCGTCATGGGCGTCGGCGGTGCCGCGGTCATGCCCACCACGCTGGCGATCATCACGGTCGTCTTCCCGCCCCATGAGCGCGGCAAGGCCATCGGTGCGTGGGCAGGTGCGGTGGGTGCCGCCGTCGCGCTCGGACCGGTCCTCGGCGGACTGCTTCTCCAGCATCCCGATTGGTCGAGCTGGATCACCGGCAACGATTGGGGTGCGGTCTTCCTCATCAATGTGCCGATCGTCATCCTCGGCCTCATCGGCGTATGGCGCATCGTCCCCGAGAGTCGCGACCCTCACCCCCGCAGGCTGGACCTCATCGGCCTCGTGCTCTCCGTCGTCGGCCTCACCCTGCTGATCTACGGCATCATCCACGCGTCGTCGACCTTGAGCTGGACCGATCCCGGTGTGGTGCTGCCCATGCTGGCCGGCATCGCCGTGATCGCGCTGTTCCTCTGGTATGAGGCGCGCAGCGACCACAAGAGCTTCGACGTCTCCCTCTTCGCCAATCGTGGTTACGCCATCAGTCTCTCGGCGGTCACGCTCGCCTTCTTCGCGCTCTCGGGCATCACCTTCACCCTGCCCTTCTACCTGCAGATCCTGCGCGGCTACGACACTCTCGCGGCCGGGCTGTGCTTCGTGCCCTTCGCCGTCGGCCAGATCCTGGCAGCGCCGCGCAGCGCCGGCATGGTCCTCAAGTTCGGCTACCGCGCCGTGATGACCACGGGTCTCGTCCTCGTCGCTGTGTCCCTCATCGGCCTGCTCTTCATCGGAATGGCGACACCCATCTGGATCGTCCTAGTCATCTTCTTCATCTTCGGCTTCGGTATGGGCAACGTCATCGCCCCCGCGTCGACGGTCATGCAGAACGTCCTGCCCCTGGCTCGCGCCGGTGCTGGCTCCGCGGTGCAGAACACTGTGCGGCAGGTGGGTGGTGCGCTGGGCGTGGCGATCATCGGGACCGTCCTCGCCACCCAGTACGCCACGCGCGTCGCGACGTCGCTGGAGGGCCTGCCGACGGATGTGCCGGAGGAAGCTCGCGTGGCAGCGGAGAACTCGATCGTCGCAACCGATGCGCTCCTCAACGGGCTGGAGCAGTCGGGTGCGCCCGAGACGATCCTCGATGCTGTTAGGCAGTCGTCGTACGACGCCTTCCTCAACTCTGCGCACGTCACCTACCTCATCTCCATCGCCGTGGTCGTCATCGCCACGGCGCTCGTTGCCTTTGCGCTGCCGCTCATCACCCCGCCCCGCCAAGGAGTGCGCGTGCCCAAGGACTCACCGGTCGATGACCTGGTGAGCGAGGAGCAGGCGGAATATCCGCAGCAGCTCGCTGAGGAGATCGCGGATGACCGCCGCCCGAGCTGAGTCCGTGCAAGTTGAAGCACCGCGCGGGCGCCCACGGAGCGTCGCGGCTGACCGCGCCATCGCTGAGGCCGCCCTCGATGTCCTGGCAGACCAGGGCATTGCGGGATTCAGCGTCGAGGCCGTGGCTCACCGTGCCGGTGTTGGCAAGGCGACCGTGTATCGCCGCTTCGCCGGCCGCGACGAGGTGCTCGCCGCCGCCCTCGACCACCTGCGTGACGATTTGCCGACGGCCCCTCCGCAGGGCACGGCGCGTGAGCGGCTCGAGATGGTCCTGGAGTCGATCCGCACGCCGATGATGGCGACACGCAGCGGTCGGATCATGGCGCAGGTGATCTCAGCGAGCGCTCAGCAACCCGACTTCCTCGCGTCGTTCTACGAGCGCGTGCTCGGACCGCGCAGGCGGCTCCTCGTCGGAATCCTGCGCGAGGGCGTCGACGAGGGCTGGGTGGATCCGCGGGTGGATCTCGACGCCGTCGCCACGCTGCTCGTCGGACCGATGATCTTCCTGAAGATGTGGCACGGGACACCGATCGCGGATACCCCGACCGCGCAGATCGTCGACCTCGCGCTGCGGGGGATCGCGGTCAGCCCTCCTTCCACCTGTTCGTGATGGGCTGACGTCGGTCGCGCCCGAAGGCCCGCAGCGAGATCTTGGTGCCCGGGGGGTACTGCCGGCGCTTGTACTCCGCGGAATCGGTGAGGTTGATGACGCGCTCGACCGTCACAGGGTCGAAGCCCTGAGCGACGAGGTCGGCCAGGCTGCGGTCATGCTCGACGTAGTCGTCGAGGATGTCGTCGAGCAGGCCGTAATCGGGCAGTGAGTCCTGGTCCAATTGACCGGGGCGGAGCTCGGCGCTGGGCGGCTTGGTGATCGAGTTCGGCGGGATGGGTGGCACCTCGCCGCGGCGTTCTGCCTCCGCGTTGCGCCAGCGGGAGAGTTCCCAGACGAGCGTCTTGGGCACGTCCTTGATCGGGGCGAACCCGCCGACGGCGTCGCCGTAGATCGTGGAGTAGCCGACGGAGATCTCGCTCTTGTTGCCGGTCGCGAGCACCAGGTGGCCCTCAGCATTGGACAGTGCCATGAGCGTGACACCCCGCACACGGGCCTGGAGGTTCTCCTCCGCCAGCCCTGACAGGTGCAGTGACGCGTCGAAGGCATCAACCATGGGGACGATGGGCACGCTGCGGTAGTGCAGCCCGGTCCGCTCCGCGAGGTCAGCGGCATCGGCGACGGAGTGCTCGGAGGAGTAGGCGCTGGGCAGGGAGACGCCGTGCACGCGCTCGGCGCCGAGCGCATCGCACGCGATGGCGGCGACGAGGGCGGAGTCGATGCCTCCCGACAGGCCAAGGATCACCGAGGCGAAGCCGTTCTTGTCGACGTAGTCCCGCAGTCCGACCACGAGCGCGTCGTAGACCTCCTGCGCATCGGGCATCCGGGGTGCCACGCGCGGCGACAACGGCTCTGTGGAGCGAAGTCGGGGGTTGCCGAGATCGAGTACGTCGGCGCGGGCGCCGTTGGGGAGATCGACGTCGACGAGGAGAATCTCGTCGGAGAACTGGGCCGCGCGCGCGAGGACAGCACCGTCGGATGCGACCACCAGGGAGTCACCGTCGAAGACGAGCTCATCCTGACCGCCGACGAGGTTGACGTAGGCCACGGTGGCACCGGTCTGTGCGGCCCGCTCCTGGCACAGCGCCAGGCGCACATCGTCCTTATTGCGCTCGTAGGGCGAGCCATTGATGACCAGCAGCAGTCCGCACCCGCGGGCTTCGGCGACGGTCCCACCCTCCTGCCACAGGTCCTCGCAGATCGCCAGGGCGATGTCGGCGCCATCGATGCGCACGATGCATGGCTCGTTGCCGGGCACGAAGTAGCGGAATTCGTCGAAGACGCCGTAGTTGGGAAGGTGGTGCTTGATGTAGCGCGCGACGACACGACCGTCCTGCAGCACCGCGGCAGCGTTGATCGGGGCCCCGCGCGGGCGACCGAGCCGGTCGGCGTCATCACCCAGGCGATCGAGGTAGCCGATGACGACCGGGACGTCGCCGAGCCCATCATCGGCGAGTGCGCGCGCGAGGTCCTCGACCACCGCGCGTGAGGCGTCTTGGAACGCCGGCCTCAGGGCGAGATCCTCGACCGGATACCCGGTGATGAACATCTCGGGCAGGGCGACCAACTGCGCACCGGCCGCCGCGGCTCGACCCACGGCCTCGCGAGCCAGCGACGCATTGGCCGCCAGCGCGCCCACGGTGGCATTGGCCTGCACGAGGGCCAGGCGGAGCGTGGGCATAGGGGAAGCGTAGGCGGGCGTAACGCGCCCGAAACACGAGGAGGGGCAGACTGTGCCCATGGACAAGCAGACGGAGTTCGTCCTCCGGACCATTGAGGAGCGGGACATCCGCTTCGTGCGCCTGTGGTTCACCGACGTGCTCGGCACCTTGAAGTCGGTTGCGGTCGCCCCGGCCGAGCTCGAGGGCGCCTTCGCCGAGGGCCTTGGATTCGACGGCTCGGCCATCGAGGGCTTCGCGCGCGTCTATGAGTCCGACATGCTGGCCAAGCCCGACCCCGCCACCTTCGCGGTGCTGCCCTGGCGCGCGGAGTCGCCCGGCGTCGCACGCATGTTCTGCGACATCCTCATGCCCGACGGCACTCCGTCCTACGCCGATCCGAGATACGTCCTCAAGCGCGCGCTGTCGCGTGCTGCCGACCTGGGCTTCACGTTTTACACGCACCCCGAAGTCGAGTTCTATCTGCTCAAGAATCATCCCAGCGACGGTGCGCCCGAGCCGATCGATCACTACGGCTACTTCGACAACTCGCCGCAGTCCGTGGGCTACGACTTCCGCCGCCAGGCCATCACGATGCTCGAGGCGATGGGCATCTCCGTGGAGTTCAGTCACCACGAAGGTGGGCCGGGGCAGCAGGAAATCGATCTGCGGTACGCCGACGCACTGACGACGGCGGACAACCTCATGACCTTCCGCACGGTCGTCAAGGAGGTGGCGCTCGAGCAGGGCGTCTACGCGACCTTCATGCCCAAGCCCTTCCGCGATTCGCCCGGCTCAGGTATGCACACCCACGTATCGCTCTTCGAAGGCGATCGCAACGCGTTCTACGAGCCCGGAGCGCCGTTCCAGCTCTCTCAGGTGGCCCGCTCCTTCATCGCAGGGATCCTGCGGCACGCACCGGAGATCACCGCGGTGACCAATCAGTGGGTCAACTCCTACAAGCGCCTCGCGGGCGGGTCGGAGGCCCCGGCGATGGTCTGCTGGGGGCACAACAACCGCTCGGCGCTGGTGCGCGTGCCGATGTACAAGCCGACCAAGGGCAACTCCACCCGGGTCGAGTTCCGCTCGCTGGACAGCGCATGCAACCCCTATCTCGCCTTCGCGGTCATCCTCGCGGCCGGACTCAAGGGGATAGAGGACGGCTATGAGCTCCCGCCGGGCTCCGAGGACGACGTCTGGTCGCTGACACCCGCTGAGCGTCGAGCTATGGGCATGGAGCCCCTCCCGGGCAGCCTGAACCAGGCAATCCAGGCGATGGAGCGATCCGAACTCGTCGCCGAGACACTCGGCGAGCACGTCTTCGACTTCTTCCTGCGCAACAAGCAGGCGGAGTGGGAGGAGTATCGACGCCAGGTCAACGCCTGGGAGATCGACAGATACCTGCCCACCCTGTAAGGCTCGGTCCCATGAGCGATCAGCGCCCGGCCAGCACGCTGGGCCACCTCGCGCGACGGGGTTTCGCCGAGCCTGCGGG
>JBEAQC010000037.1:0-5537 GCA_041164085.1 Actinomycetota bacterium | reverse complement strand
CTTCTTGGTCTCCCAGAAGATCTCGGAGATCTCGTCGATCTTGCCGAGCAGCTGGTCGGCGACGGCGACGTCGACGGTGCCCTTGGTGCCACCAGCACCGGCGAGCTTGGTCGCCTCGTTGAAGAGCTGGTTGAGCTGGGGGTACTTCTCGAAGTGCGGGGGCTTGAAGTAGTCGGTCCACAGCACCCACAGGTGCTCCTTGACCATGTGGGAGCGCTCCTCCTTGATGGAGATCGCACGCTCCTTGAAGATCGGGTCATCCGAGGCGTGGTACTTCTCCATGCAGGCCTTGACCGACTCCGCCTCGAGGCGTGCCTGGGCGGGGTCGTAGACGCCGCAGGGGAGATCGCAGTGCGCGTACGCGGTGGTCCGGGGCTCGAGCGCCCGGAGGATGCGGTTCAGCATGACTCTCCTTCGACATGGTGGGCTGGTCGCCTCCGCCGACCCTAGCGCCCCCGGGCGGAGACGGCACCCGGCAGGATGAGGGAGTGCTGCCAGTCCTGACCGTGCGCGTGGTCGGACCGTCCATGGAGCCGACGCTGCGCAATGGGGACTGGTGGATCGCCAGGCGTGGGGGCCGGGTCCGCATGGGTGACGTCGTGCTTGTGGCCCATCCTGAGCGGCCCGGGCTTCGCGTCGTGAAGCGGGCCGTGCGCCGGTCAGAGGATGGCTGGTGGGTAGAGGGAGATAACCCGACCGCAAGCGAGGACAGCCGCACCTTCGGCCCCGTGGCGGAGGATCTGGTCGTGGCGCGCCTCCTCCTTCGCTATCGGCCACTGCCGCTGAAGCGCCTCCGGCGGCACGGTGGTTGACTACCTCTCCATGAGCGACGGACCCGGCACCATCGATCCTGCATTCCCCCTCCACCAGGGGGGCAAGATCGAGGTACGCCCGACCGTGCGCATCCGCGATCGCGAAGGGCTGGCCCTGGCCTACACCCCTGGCGTCGCGCGCGTCTCGACCGCCATTGCGGAGGACGTCGAGTTGGCTCGCGAGTACACCTGGAAGTCCAACACCGTGCTCGTCGTCACCGACGGCACTGCGGTGCTCGGGCTGGGCGACATCGGACCGGAGGCTGCGCTACCGGTGATGGAGGGCAAGGCGCTGCTGTTCAAGGAGTTCGGCGGTGTCGACGCGGTGCCGATCTGCCTGGCGACTAAGGACGTCGACGAGATCATCGAGACGGTCGTGCGCATCTCACCGGCGTATGGCGGGGTCAACCTGGAGGACATCAGCGCACCGCGCTGCTTCGAGATCGAAGACCGCCTCGACGCCGCACTCGACATTCCTGTCTTCCACGACGATCAGCACGGCACGGCTGTCGTCGTACTTGCCGCGCTGCTGAACGCCGCGCGTGTCGTCGGCCGGCCCATTTCGGATCTGCGCGCTGTCGTTTCCGGTGCCGGTGCAGCAGGAGTTGCCGTCACCGACATCCTGCTCGAGGCGGGAATCGGCGACATCGCCGTCGGTGATTCCGTCGGGATCATCTCGAGTTCGCGCGAGGACCTTACGCCGGTCAAGGCAGCACTCGCCGCACGTACCAATCGCCTGGACATCGAAGGCTCGATCGAGGAGGCGATGGCCGGCGCCGACGTCTTCATCGGCCTGTCCGCCGGCACGGTCTCTGACGGAGCGGTCGCGTCCATGGCCCCCGGGTCCATCGTCTTCGCCCTCGCCAACCCTGACCCGGAGATCCACCCTGAGGTGGCGCTCCGGACGGCCGCGGTCGTGGCCACGGGTCGAAGTGACTTCCCCAATCAGATCAACAATGTGCTCGCCTTCCCTGGGATCTTCCGCGGGGCACTGGACGTGCGCGCCACAACGATCACCAAGGGAATGAAGCTCGCTGCCGCTCAGGCGATCGCTGACGTCGTGGCTGATGAGCTCGCTCCAGAACTCATCGTGCCGAGTGTGTTCGATCCGCGCGTCGGAGTAGCCGTGCCGCGCGCGGTCGCGGCCGCGGCGCGCGCCGACGGCGTCGCTCGCCGCTAGCGCGTCGCGCGCGCACGGACTCCGTCCGTTGTCCACGCCAACAGCCACTTTTGCGTCGCTTGCGGGCGGAGGTCGTGCACGGACTTGCTGGAGGGGATCAGTCCTCGGGGTCGTCGAGGCGGGCAAGCCAGGTCGCGAGCCGCTCGACCGGCGTCTCGAACTCCGGGTTCAGGTCGACGAACTCGCGCATGCGCTCCGCTAGCCAATCGAGAGTGACCTCCTCGTCGCCGCGGCGACGCTGGAGTTCCTCGATGCCTCGATCAGTGAAGTACATGGCCTAGGCGAACGCTGCCCTGACGACGGCGTGCTGCTCCTCTTCGTGGCGGTGGTGGCTACCGACGGCTGGCGAGGATGACGATGGCCGACTGATCCCCTCGATCGGACGATTGCCGATGACACCGGGCAGGTTGATGGCCATGAAGGACCACGCGCCCTGATTGGCGGGCTCCTCCTGGACCCAGCGGATGCTCGCCGATGCAGGGTAGGAGTCGATCATCGCCGGAAGAGTGCGCCACGGCAGCGGGTAGAGGCGTTCGAGCCTGATGATCGCGGTGCGGGTGTCGCCGCGCGCCTCGCGCTCGGCGACGAGGTCGTAGTAGACCTTGCCGCTGCACAGGAGGATGCGCTCGACGCCCGCCGGATCCACGGTCAGGTCGGGTAGCGCGGGCTGGAAGTGCCCATCCAGGAACGCCGAGAGCGGGGACGTCGCCGCCTTCGCGCGCAGGAGCGACTTCGGTGTGAAGACAACGAGTGGGCGGATCAGGGGAGAGTGGACCTGCCAGCGCAGCAGGTGGAAGAACGATGCCGGAGTAGACGGCATCGCCACGGTCATGTTGTCCTCGGCGCAGAGCTGGAGGAAGCGCTCGACGCGGGCGGAGGAGTGGTCCGGTCCCTGACCCTCGTAGCCGTGAGGCAGAAGCATGACGAGTGAGGAGCGCTGGTTCCACTTCTGCTCACCGGAGGAGATGAACTCGTCGATGATCGTCTGCGCCCCGTCGACGAAGTCCCCGAACTGCGCCTCCCACATCACCAGTGCGTCCGGACGGGCAACGGAGTAGCCGTACTCGAATCCGAGCGCGGCGAACTCGCTGAGCAGCGAGTCGTAAACCCACAGTTTGGCGCCGTCGCGATAGCAGCGCTTCAACGGCTTGTACTGCCACCCCGTTGACTTGTCGACGATGACCGCGTGGCGGTGCCCGAAGGTGCCGCGACGTGAATCCTGTCCGGCCAGGCGCACGGAGCGGCCCTCCATGAGCAGTGATCCGATCGCCAGAGCCTCGCCCATGCCCCAGTCGATCGCGTCATCGGCGACCATCTGCGCACGTCGCTGCAACTGCGGGGCGAGTCGGGGATGGAGGGTGAAGCCCTCGGGCATGGTGAGTTGAGAGTCCACGACGCAGTCGACCATCTCCTGCGTGATACCGGTGACGATGTCGCCGGCGGGACCCATCGGCGCGAGTGCGAGTTGACCGGTGCGCACGACCTCTTCCGCACCCTCGCTGAAGTCCGAGAACGCCGCCGTTGCCGCCGCCCGGCTTCCCTGGAAGATGGTCTCGAGCTCCTCCTGGAAGTGACGCAAAGCCTCCTCCGCCTCTTCGACGGATATGTCACCGCGCCCGATGAGCGACTCGGTGTAGTGCTTGCGCACCGACCGCTTGGCGTCGATGAGCTCGTACATCAGCGGCTGCGTCAGTGACGGGTCGTCGGCCTCATTGTGGCCGCGGCGACGGTAGGTCACCAGGTCGATGACGACGTCCTTGTGAAAGGCCTGACGGAATTCGAAGGCGAGGTGGGCGACCCGGACGACAGCCTCGGGATCGTCGCCATTGACGTGGAAGATAGGCGCCTGGATCATGCGTGCGACGTCGGTGGAGTAGACGCTCGAGCGGCTGTATCGCGGTGACGTCGTGAAGCCCACCTGGTTGTTGACGACCACGTGCACGGTGCCGCCCGTGCGGTAGCCCTGCAGTTGCGACAGGTTGAGCGTCTCCGCCACCACTCCCTGACCGGCGAATGCCGCGTCGCCGTGAAGGAGCAGCGGGAGGATGTTGAAGGCCTCGTCGCGTGGGAGCTGATCCTGCTTGGCGCGGACGATGCCTTCGAGGACGGGGTCGACTGCCTCAAGGTGGGAGGGATTAGCGGCGACGTAGACCAGCGTTTCGTGACCGTCGAGACTGCGGTAGGTCCCACTGGTGCCCAGGTGGTACTTCACGTCGCCCGAGCCCTGCACAGACTCCTCGCCGTAGTTGCCCTCGAACTCCGCGAAGATCTGGGCGTAGGACTTGCCCGCGATGTTGGCGAGGACATTGAGCCGGCCGCGGTGAGGCATGCCGATCGCGACCTCCATGATGTCGTTGCGCGCGGCTGAGGAGAGCACCTCGTCGAGGAGGGGGATCAGTGACTCCGATCCCTCCAGGGAGAAGCGCTTCTGCCCGACGTACTTCGTCTGCAGGAAAGTCTCGAAGGCCTCGGACTGGTTGAGCTTGTGCAGGATCCGCAGCTGCTCCTCGCGGCTCGGCTTGTGGTGGGGCACCTCGACGCGCTCCTGGATCCAGCGGCGCTGCTCGGGGTCCTGGATGTGCATGTACTCGATGCCGATGCTGCGGGTGTAGGAGTCGCGCAGCACGCCGAGGATCTCGCGGAGCTTCATCAGGGGGCGGCCGGCGAAGCCGCCGGTGGCGAACTCCCGGTCCAGGTCCCACAGGGTGAGGCCGTGGGAGAGGACATCGAGATCGGGATGCATGCGCTGCTCGTACTCGAGCGGGTTGGTGTCGGCCATGAGGTGACCCCTCACGCGGTAGGCGTGGATCACCTCCTGGACACGCACCGTCTTGTCGAGGTCGGTCTCGTGTGATGCCGAGATGTCGCGGGCCCAGCGGATCGGCTCGTAGGGGATGCGCAGACTGCGGAAGATGTCCCCGTAGAAGTCGTCCTCGCCCAGGAGCAACTCATGGATGCGGCGCAGGAACTCGCCCGACTGCGCGCCCTGGATGACGCGGTGGTCGTAGGTGGACGTCAAGGTGAGGGTCTTGGAGACGGCATTGCGCACCAGGGCCTCTTCGGATGCCCCCTGCCACTCGGCTGGAAATTCCATCGCGCCCACGCCGACGATGCAGCCCTGGCCTTGCATGAGGCGGGGGACGGAGTGCTCGGTGCCTAGCGTGCCCGGGTTGGTGAGACTGATCGTCGTGCCCGCGAAGTCGTCGACCGTGAGTGAGCCGGTCCGGGCGCGACGCACGACGTCCTCGTAGGCCGCCCAGAAGCCCGCGAAGTCCAGAGCCTGCGCTCCCTTGATGTTGGGCACCAGCAGTTGCCGAGTGCCGTCATCCTTTGTCAGATCGATCGCGATGCCGAGATTGACGTCGGCGTGAGCCTGCACCGCCGGCTTGCCGTCAACCTCCGTGAAGGAGGAGTTCATGGCCGGCACAGAGGCCAGGGCACGCACGAGTGCGTAGCCGATGATGTGCGTGAAGGAGACCTTGCCGCCGCGACCGCGCGTGAGGTGATTGTTGATGACCACACGGTTGTCCATGACGAGCTTGGCG
>JBEAQC010000036.1:0-7832 GCA_041164085.1 Actinomycetota bacterium | reverse complement strand
TGAGCGACTTCTCGCGGGTGAGCACGGGGGGCACGAGCGAGAGGTCGACGTCCTTGAGGTGGACGTGGCCGACACGGTCGAACGCCTGCTTGGCGAATTCGACCGGATCCTGACCGCCGATCGCCATGTGTCCCGTGTCGAGGCAGAAGCCGACATCGCAGCCTTCGAGCACCATCTCGATGTCGTCCTTGGTCTCCACGACGGTCTGCACATGGGAGTGCAGGACCTGGTGAAGGCCGTGCTCGGCGCAGATCTCGTCGATGATCCCGAACATCTCCATCATGTGCCTGCGCTCGTCCACGTTGAGCGGACGCGGGACCGACCAGTCCTGATCGAAGACGATCGCGGAGATGAACTCCGTCGCTCCGGCACGCTGGAAGAGATCGGCGACGCGTCGGGCCTCGTTGATCGACCACTCGCGCATCGCTGGGTCGTGCAGGATCACCGGCGTGAATCCGCCGATGAGGGTCATGTCGTACGCCGCGAGCTCGGCCTTGACGTCCTCCGGTGAGGTGGGCAGGAAGCCGGGCGCGCCGAGTTCGGTCGCCGGCAGGCCGAGTCCGGACATCTCGGTGAGCACGCGCGGGGTGGGCAGCATCGCGCCCCAGCCGGGGACCTCGCAGATGCCCCAGGAGATCGGGGCGGAGGCAACGCGATCGAGGAAGGTGCTCATGGGTCTCCGGTCAGCGCAGGGCGCGGCGAGGCTCCTCTCGCCGTGAGGATTGGAACGTTCCAATTCCGAGCGGAATCGTGGCACACTCCCCTCCGGAGGGCAAGGCAGATCCCGAGGAGATGAGCGTATGCGGATCGTGGTGCTGGGGGCTGGCCGGATGGGGGTCATCCGCGCGGAGGATCTGGCCGCCGACGGGCGCGTCGATGAGATCGTCATCGCCAACCGCAACCCCGCCCGGGCAGCCGAGTTGGCGGCTCGGGTCGGTGGCTCGACGGTCCCGTGGGGGGAGTGGCCGGAGGCGGATGGCTACGCCGTGACGACTGCGACCGACACCCACGCTGAGCTCATTGGAGCACTCGCGGATCGTGGCGCGCCGCTGCTGGTCGAGAAGCCTCTCGCGATGACCCTCGAAGAGTGCGACGCTCTCATGGCGGTCACGGACAACATGCAGATCGGATTCCAGCGGCGTTTCGATGCCGGCATCCGCGGCATCAAGGTGGCTCTCGACTCCGGTCGTCTCGGAGTGCTCTACTCGCTGACTCTGACCGCACACGACATTGCTCCCGGCACACCCGAATTCATCGCCGGCAGCGGCGGCACCTTCCGAGACATGCTCGTGCACGACCTCGATCTGGCCCGCTGGATCACCGGATCGGAGATCACCTCCGTCTATGCCACGGGCACCGTCCGCAACCATCCCGACTACGCCGCTGCCGATGACTTCGACGTCGTGACGGCGACCCTGACGACCGAATCGGGGGTGCCGATCCTCGTCAGCGGCACCCGCCACGACCCGGTGGGCCACGACATCCGCATGGAGGCCTTTGGGTCGCTGGACTCCATGAGCGCAGGGCTCGATGGGCGCACTCCGCTGCATGTCTCGGAGTCCGGTGATGAGACCGAGTTGCTCGCTGAGCATCTCGGCGGCCTCGACCGCGGCCAGGTCGAGCCCTACGCCGGCTTCATGGACCGCTTCCGGCCCGCCTTCACCGCGGAGACGAGCGCCTACGTCGACTTCGCGCGCGGGGAGCGCGCCAACCCGTGCACTCCCGCGGAGGCGCGCGCGGCGCTCGCACTCGCGATCGCGTGTGACCTCTCGGCACGAGAGGGTCGGATCGTCGATGTCGCTGAGGTGGGATGAGATGACCAGGACCGCGGGGCGACGTCCCACGCTCCACGACGTTGCGGCGCGAGCCGGAGTGTCCAAGTCGCTCGCCTCGCTGGCTCTGCAGGGCTCACCCAAGGTGGCTGAGGCCAGTCGCGCTGCGATCCTCACCGCAGCCGACGAACTCGGCTACCGCCCCAATCGCACGGCGAGCAATCTCGTGCTCCAGCGCACCCACACCATCGGCGTACACATCCTCGACCTGCACAACCCGGTCTTCGCGGAGATCCTCGACGGTGTGCAGGAGGGGGTACGCGCCCACGACTACTCGACGCTGCTCGTCACGGGCAATGCCGACCCCGCGGTCGAGCGGACCGAGATTGCGCGCCTGCTCGAGTCCCGGGTGGAGGGCTTGGTGCTCATCGGCCACCGCCTCTCCGATGACGACCTCGCCGACATTGCGCGCGAAGTGCCGACGGCGGTCGTCACCTGGCGCACAGACAGCATTCCAGGCGTCGACTCCGTCGCTGGCGATGATCTCTCGGGTGCACAGCTCGCCGTTGATCACCTTGTGTCCCTCGGCCACACACGCATTGCCCACGTGTCAGGTGGCACGAATCGCATCGCGCGAGCACGGGAGGCCGGTTACGAGACGGCGATGCTCGCCCACGGCCTCACTCCGGTCGTTGTCGAGGGGGCCTTCACCGAGCAGGGTGGCTACGTCGGCGCCGGGGCTGCTGTCGAGGCTGGGTCGACCGCCCTGGTGGTGGCAAATGACCTCGCCGCCATCGGCGCACTCGCTGCATTGCGCGCCCGCGGGCTCACGGTGCCCGACGACATCTCCGTCGTGGGCTACGACGGCATGCGCATCCTGGATTCCCTCGACGTTTCCACGGTCGCGCAGCCACTCACCCAGATGGGTCAGATCGCAGCGGACCTCGTCATGGAGCGGATCGCGGAGCCGCGGCGTGGATCGGTGCACCGACAGGTGGAGACACGTCTGATCGCTCGCGGCAGCACCGCGCGGATGCCATCTCGTTTGCGTCAGTGATCAGCGCCCCATGCCGGGCACCTTGACCTCGGGCAGGTCCGGCAACTTGCGCACCAGGCGGCCGGCGATCGACGCGATCTGCATGCCGATCGTGATGGCGATGATGGAAGCGCCGAAGACGAGGATGATCGAGGCATTGCTGTCCAGGTTGAGATCGTCGAACGACGGAATCGAACTCGTCAGGGCGGGTGATGCCACCTCGGTGTCCTGCGCCGTCTGATCGTCGCTGGCCCCGGTCACGGCTTCGGTGAGTGCAACCAGACCGAGTGAGCCTGGCACGAGCAGCCAGAAGACCGGAGAGAACAGCACGAACGCCGGTGTCCCACGTTTACTGCGGTCCTGGATGACGATCGCGAGGAAGAGAGCGACCATCGCAGCCACACCCGCTGCGACGACCGAGTCGAGGAGCCAGGCGACGATCTGCTGCACCGTGAAGGCGATGAGGAGCAGGACGACGACGGCGACCATCGCCCCTCGGGGCTCATTGAAGGCGAGCGCCTGCCCCACGGCGTAGACCAGAGCCCCCACCCAGGCCACCCACAGTGGTAGCCGCTGGTCGGTGAGGTCACCGAGGTCGTACGGCGACACACTCGCGAGCAGCGCTCCGACGAGGATGCCGAAGGTAAGCACGAGGATCTGCACGATCGACGCGACCAGCCGCGAGGCACCCGAGATGACGTGACCGCTGGCCAACTCCTGCGTGGCACGAGTGAGCGCGGCGCCGGGGATCAAGGTGATCAGGGGAGCAGCCACAACACGAATCGGCTGCACATCCTGATCGATGAGAGCGCCGAAGCCGAAGACAGCAAACGAGCAGGCAGCGGCGGCGACCGGGGGAACAAGGGGTGCCAGATTGGGCCGCTCGCGCGTGAAGGCGATCATCAGGCCGACGAGCAGGCCGAGCACAGCCGCCATGCCGATGCCCCACAGGCTGACGCGGAAGACCAGGGCGAAGCCGGCCGACGCGACGCCGTAGCCGACGATCGACAGCCACGGAGGGAAGCGCGGAGGCTTCTGCGGCAGATCCTCGAGTTCTTGAGTCGCCTGCGTGGGGTCGATCTCGTGGTCCTTCGCGCGTACGGCGATGTCATGGACCTCGGCCGCCTGGTCTAGGCGGAGCGAGTCGCTGCCCTCCGGGATGATCCGGGCTCGTCCGGTGAGCGGATCGTCGATGAGGACAGCGTTGGGCAGCACGAAGATCCCGAAGTCCGACCTCCCGTACGACCTTGCGACGGCATTGAGCGAGTTGGTCACATCGTCGACCGGGTAGCCCGCCGCGAGTTGCGCCTTGCCGAGGGCGAGGAGGAATTCCTCGAGATCCGCGGATTGCTCGAATGAGCCCGCGTGACCGTTCGGCTGCTCTTCAGGGCTATCGCTCACAGGGACAGCCTGCCAGCCGATACCGTCAGATGCGTGACTACCGCACCGTTCCGCCGGGATCCGACCTACCGACCCATCATCGGGGTCGCCAAGGGGGTCTTCGCGGGGCTAGGCGTGCGCTTCGACATCGTCGGAGAGGAGAACATCCCGCTCGAGGGGGGCGCGCTCCTGGCGATGAACCACACGAGTTTCCTCGACTTCGCTCTTGGTGGGATGCCGGCGCACCTGCGCAAGAAGAGGCTGGTCCGCTACATGGCGAAGGACGCCGTCTTCAAGCACTGGCTCGGCGGGCCCCTCATGCGCGGTATGCATCACATCCCCGTCGACCGTGAGCACGGCAGCCAGTCCTTCCGCGACGCGGTGACCTATCTCAAGGCCGGCGAGCTCGTCGGGATCTTCCCCGAGGCGACGATGAGTCGGGCGATGGATATCAAGGAGATCAAGACCGGTGCCGTGCGGATCGCGATGGCGGCGAAGGTTCCCCTGATCCCCATGTGCATCCTCGGCGGTGCACGGATCCTGTCCTACGGACACAGGGATCTGTCTCGAGGTACGACGGTCGCCATCACCGTGGGGGAGGCAATGCATCCCACGCGCGGTCAGGACGCCGACGCGCTGACCGTCGAACTGCAGACGCGTATGCGCGAGCTGCTCGATGCGACGGTGGCGCGCTATCCCTACGAGGGTTCGCCCTGGTGGATTCCGGTACGCCTCGGCGGCTCAGCGCCGACACTCGAGCAGGCGGAGATCCTCGATCAGCAGGCGCGCGAGGCCAAGGCGGCCAAGAGGGCAGCCAAGGGCGTGCAGAAGTAGATGGCATGAGCAAGCCTACGGTCGACTATCGCTTCATCCTCGCCAATGAACGCACCTTCCTCGCGTGGCTGCGCACGGGTCTCGCGCTCGTCGCCGGCGGAGTGGCACTCGATCAGTTCGTCGCCGTCGCATCCGGATCCGAACTCGTGCGCTGGCTCGCTATTGCCACCATTGGGCTGGGTGCCCTGGTGGGCGTCGTCGGCATCGTCCGCTGGCGGCAGGTGGATGACGTCATGCACGAGGGTGGCGTGATGCGGCGCAGCAGCATCGCCCTGTGGCTAGGGGTTGCCTTTGTCGGCATCGCCGTCCTCATCGGTCTCGCGCTGATCTTCGTGGAGTGAGTGACATGCGCGATGGCAATGCTGATCTGGGCGCGGACGATCTCGACGACGGGGGCCTGCCCTTCGACGACCCGGTCGCCCGCACGCGGATGGCCTGGCTGCGCACCATGCTCATCATCGGCGTCATCGGCCTGCTCATGTGGCGTTCGGCCTACATTGACGGCTACGACTGGTGGTCGATCGCCTGGGTCGTGCCCAGCCTGCTGATTCTCGGCATCGCGGCCATGCGCGTGCGAGTGCTCACTCATGATCATGAGGGGGAGTCGCGCATCGGCCCCCTCGCCTGGATGACCGCGGGTGTCGTTCTCTTGGCTGCGGTCGGTGCCGCTCTCGCCGTCGTTTAGCCTGCGCGCATGAGCACCTGCACTGTCGACTCGCTGCGCCAAGCGGTTCGCGATCTCATGCCGCAACTCCAGGCTGACCTCGAGCGCCTCATCGCGATCCCGTCATGTGCCTTCACCGGATTCCCGCGTGAGCCCGTGCACGAGGCCGCGGAGGAGACCCGTCGGCTCTTCGCCGATGCGGGAATGCAGTCGGATCTGCTCGCGATCGAGGGCGGGGAGCCCGCTGTCGTCGCACGCGCAGGGAGTGGGCCAGCGCGCGTGATCCTCTATGCCCACTACGACGTACAACCCGCCGGGGACCTCTCGCTGTGGTCGTCTCCGCCGTTCGAGCCGACGGTGCGCAACGGCCGCCTCTACGGCCGCGGGGCTGCCGATGACAAGAGCGGCATCGCCATGCATCTCGGGGCCATCCGCGCGCTGCAGCAGGTGCTCGGCCACCTGCCGGTGCAGGTGACGGCGCTCATCGAGGGTGAAGAAGAGTGCGGCGGGCCCCTACCGGACTACGTGCTCGAGAATCCCGACATCGCACAAGCCGAGGTGATCGTCATCGCCGATGTGGGCAATCGTGCGATCGGCGAACCGACCTTCGTCACGGCGTTGCGCGGCGTCGTCGATGCGACCGTGGAGGTGCGGACGCTGCCGCGGCAGGCGCACTCCGGAATGTATGGCGGGCCCGCACCCGATGCACTCCTTGCGCTGATTCGCATCCTCGACACCTTGCGTGACGAGAAGGGAGATACCGGGATCGTGCCGGGCTACCCCTGGATGGGCGCTCAGGCCGATGAGGCCGATTTCCGCGCGGAACTCGGGATGCGACCCGATCAGCCGCTGCTGGGCACCGGTCCGCTGACGGATCGGCTTGTCACGCGCCCCGCGGTCAATGTCATCGGGCTCGATGCCCCACCCGTCGAGGGTGCGATCAATGCGGTCATCCCGCATGCGCGAGCGAAGGTATCGCTCAGGCTGCCCCCCGACGCCGATCCGAAGGCGTCCATGGACGCCCTGTGCGAGCACCTGCGGGCGGCAGCGCCCTGGGGAGTCGATGTCACCGTCACGCCCGGTGAGCTCGGTCGCGGCTGCGCGATCAAGACCGACGGTCCGGCGTACGACGCGGCGCGCTGGGCGATGGACGTTGCCTTTGGCCGTCCGTCGGTCGAGGCGGGTGAGGGTGGCAGCATCCCGCTGCTCGCGGCTGTCGCCGAGGTCGCACCCGACGCCGAGATCATGCTCTTCGGCGCCGAGGACCCGGGCGCTCACATCCACGCGCCCAACGAGTCGGTCGATCTCGAGGAGTTGGAGCGGATGGTGCTGGCAGAAGCGCTGCTCCTCGCCCGACTCGGCGGGCTGCTGGAGGACTGAGCCGCCGCCGGTGCCTACAGGGTGCCGCGATCGCGCTTGTTGCGCTCGGTCCACTCCCGCATGCGAGGTGGGTAGCCGACCTTCTGGGTGTCGTAGAGCGGGATCTTCCACGTGCGGGTCAGCTCGCCAGCCTCCTCGGGAGACTCGACGCGCCGGCGAGTCCACTCACCGTCGTGCGCGACGAGGACCAGGGTGGTTTCGGTCGCCATGGTGACGGGCTCGAGGTAGGCCTCGACCCCCGTGCGCGTCTTCGTGAACTCCTCGAGGTGCTTGAGGTCCTCGCGGGTACTGCCGCGATCCCAGGCGGCGTGGCGCTTGCGACGGTTGAACAGGCCCATGAACTCAGTCTGGCAGGGCAGTTCCGGCCAAGCATCTTGCTCCGCGCTCAGTCCCAGGGGAGGCCCCGGGAGTGGTGCGCATCCGACTCCGCCATCGCACCGCGTCGCTATTGTGCGGGGCATGACGTACGTCGATCCGCAGACCATCGCCGACTATGCCCGCGATGGTGCCGTGGTCATTCGCGGCGCCTTCACGCCGGAACAGGTCGAGCTCGTCCGAGCCGGGGTCGCCCGCAATCTGGCCGAGCCGGGGCCGCTCGTTGCCATTGCGAGCGAGGAGAGCGACAGGGGCCGCTTCGTCGAGGACTTCTGCAACTGGCAGCGCATCCCGGAGTACGACGAGTTCATCCGCACCTCTCCCGCCGCGCACATCGCGCGCGAACTCATGGCCAGTGAGCATGTGCGGCTCTACCACGACCACCTCCTGG
>JBEAQC010000035.1:0-3027 GCA_041164085.1 Actinomycetota bacterium | reverse complement strand
TGCCGATCGCGCATCGACGAGGTTCACCACATCGTCTACTACCGCAAGGGCGGCGAGACGGTGCTGTCCAACCTCGTGGGGTTGTGTTGGCATCACCATCACCTCATCCACGACGGTGGATGGCACATCGAGGGCGACCCCGGAGGACGATTGGTCTTCCGGTCCGGTCGACGGCGAGAGCTGACGAGCGATCCACCGGCCTTCTAGCGACCCATCACCGCCAGCGCCCAGGCGATGACCTGGGCCTCATCAGCGAGCGCGGCGTAACGGCCCGCTTGACCGCCATGCGAACCCTCGCCGGTCTCCACGCGGAAGATCACGCTTCCCCGGTCGGTGACGCTCGCGCGCTCACCGGCCTGCGGATCGGAGTGCCGCAGCGCCGCCACCCACTTCGCCGGCTCGTGCACGAGCACCCGCGGATCATGCAGGGCCCCGGTGACCAGCAACGCCGGGCGATCGTCCGGGTCGGGCAGATTGAGATACGGCGTGTAGGACTCCATGTAGGCGCGCTGCTCGGGGATACGCGGGTCGCCCCACTCCTCCCACTCGGCGATGGTGAGCGGGATGTCGGGGTCGAGCATGGAGTTGACGCAGTCGACGAAGGGCACCTCAGCGATCGTGCCGGCCCAGCGGCGCGGAGCCATGGCATAGACCGCGCCCTGGAGCAGGCCGCCGGCCGAACCACCGCGGCTCACGATGCGGGAGCCATCGACGAGTGAGCCGGCGAGGTAGTCAGCCGCGGCGATGAAGTCGATGAAGGAATTGCGCTTCGCGAGCAGGTGACCGTCGATCCACTGCTGCCGACCGACTTCGCCGCCGCCGCGGATGTGCGCCTTCGCATAGACGACACCGCGATCCAAGAGCGGAATGACTCCCGTGTCGAACCACGGATCATCCACCGACTCGTAGGAGCCGTAGCCGTAGAGCAGGCACGGCGCGGTGCCATCGAGCGGCGTATCCCGGTGGCGGGTGATGACGATGGGGATGCGCCAGCCGTTGTCGGCGTAGACCATCTCGTTGACGTACGCCGAGGGGTCGTAGCCGGGCACCTCGCGCTGATGGCGCAGGGTGCGCTCTCCGGTGACGAGATCGACATCCCACCACTGCGTCGGATCGGTGAAGGACTCGGTGACGACCGTGACGAACGACGCGTGCGGATCGTCGTTGTGACCCAGGCGCAGGGAGGCACCGGGCGCGGCCTGCAGGTCGTGGCGCACCGTGCCGTCACGACCGAGGATCCGGATGCGCGGTGCGCCATCTACGCGGGAATAGACGACGATCGCGTCGTCGAACGCGATCATGTCGTGGATGCGCCCCTCACGAATATCGAGTGCGGGTGCCGTCGGGCTGGCTGGCGCGGTCAGGGCGAACTCCACCTCATCAGCATTGGACAGCGTGATCCAGCGATCGGTGTCCCACTCGACGTGGTACTCCACCTCGGCGCGGCGCGGAGCGATGCTCACGGCCTCACCGTCGACGACGACCCAGCACTCACTCGTCGTACGCGACAGCGAGGTGATGACGACGCGATCGCCACTGCGACGCACGGTGAGCTCGAAGCGCTGGTCCGGCTCCGTGATGACGACGTGGCGCTCACCGGTGAGCGGATCAATGCGGTGCACCTCGCACGGACGGTTGAGCGCATCGATCACGGTGAAGTAGAACCACCCGTCGGACCAGGCGCCGGTGTAGTAGGTGTCCTCGATCGCGACCGCCAGGTCGTCGGCTCCCGAGAGGTCACCGTCTCCGTCCATCCGGCGAAAGCGCAGGGTGTAGCGCTCTGACCCGTCGAGATCGACGGAGTAGGCAAGGAAGGTCCCCTTCGGACTGGGCTCCACGACCCCCGTGGCGGCGTACGGCGAGCCGAAGGCCGCAAGGTCGACCAGGAGCTGGCCGGACACCGCGGGATCGGCCGGGCGACGACTACGTCGCAATTCGGGCAACTCCCGTCCCGGGGGCGTGAGCGTGTAGTAAGCATGGGCTCCGTGGTCCTGGCTGACCGAGCGTTCAGCATCGGGCGTGCGTGCGATCAGTTCGGCGAGCACCTCGGCGGCGGTCGGGGCCACGGAGGCCAGGCGCTCGTCGCAGGCAGCGCGCTCAGCCTCGAGGTAGGGAAGCGCCGCGGTGTGATCGCGCATCCAGGCGTAGGGATCGGGTCCGGCATCACGCTGGGCAACTGGCACGGCCAAAGACTACGAGCAGGTCGACGAGGGAGATGACGTGATCCGCAGAATGATCGCCAGCGTGGCCGCGGCCACGATCGTGGCGGTGCCCGCCGCGGCGGTGCCCCAGGCACAGGCCGCAGACCCAGTTGTGTTCACCGTCGGCATGCTTGCCGATGTCGACTCGCTCAATCCCTTCACCGGGATCCTCGCCGAGTCCTACGAGATCTTCCAACTGCAGTACGCCACGCTCATGTCCGCCAGTTCCGCCGACTTCACCCCCACGCCCGCGCTCGCGGAGTCGTGGGAGGTCTCCGCGGACGGCAAGACCTGGACCTACACGCTGCAGCCCGACCTGCTGTGGTCCGACGGCGTTCCGTTGACCGCCAACGACGTCGTCTACACCTTCCAGCGGATCCTCGACGGCCGCTACGAGCAGCGCAACTTCGGCAACTACGTCCGCAACATCACGTCGGTCACCGCAACCGACGACCGCACGGTCGTCATGACCACGAAGGAGCCGTCGCCGATCATGGAGCGGCTCGCGGTCTACATCCTGCCCGAGCACGTGTGGAGCAGCATCGACGGCAAGGCCGTGAAGTCCTTCGCCAACGAGCCGGCCGAGGGCGAGATCACCGTCGGCTCGGGACCTTTCCTCGTCGTCGAGCGGCGCACCGGTCAGTTCATCCGCATGGTGGCCAACGACAACTACTTCAAGGGCCGCCCCAACGTCGACGAGCTCGTCTTCCGGATCTACAACAACCCCGACGCACTCGGTCAGGCGCTGGTCAAGGGCGAGATCGACTTCGCGAGCGGTCTCACCGCCGACGTCTTCAGCACCCTCGAGGGCCAAGAAGGCATCACG
>JBEAQC010000034.1:0-30224 GCA_041164085.1 Actinomycetota bacterium | reverse complement strand
TGGAACTATCCGCTCACGCTCGCGGCGAGTGATGCGATCCCGGCCCTGCTCGCAGGCAACGGGGTCCTGCTGAAGCCGGATCCGCAGACGACGCTGATCTCCGCCTGGGTGCTCGAGCAATTGCTGCTCGCGGGCCTGCCCGACGGACTCATGGCCATCCTGCCGGGTGAAGGTCCGGTCGCCGGACCCATGGTGATCGACACCGTCGACCACGTCATGTTCACGGGCTCCACGGCAACGGGGCGCGTGGTGGCGGAGCGCTGCGCCAAGAGGCTCATCGAATGCACCTTGGAACTCGGCGGCAAGAACGCCATGATCGTCCGCGCTGATGTCGATCCCGCCAAGGCGGCCGAGACGGCGGTGCGGGCATGCTTCGCCAATGCTGGGCAGTTGTGCATCTCCATGGAGAGGATCTACGTCAACGCTGCGGTCTACGACGCCTTCCTCGCGCACTTCATCCCGCGGGTCCTGTCGATGCGCATTGCCGCCGGGCCAGGCTGGGACGGCGATATCGGTTGCCTCATCTCACCGGCCCACCTCGATCGGGTTCGCTCGCATGTGGAGGACGCGGTGGCGCAGGGCGCGACGGTGCTCGCCGGCGGCCGCGCACGGCCTGACATCGGGCCCCTGGCCTTCGAGCCGACCGTGCTTGCGGGAGTGACCGAGTCCATGACGCTGTGTCGCGAGGAGACCTTCGGCCCCGTGGCCGCGGTCTACCCCGTCGTCGACGACGAGGAGGCGGTACGCCGAGCCAACGACACGGCGTACGGCCTTAATGCATCGATTCTCACGCGTGATCTGCGCGCAGGCCGTCGGCTGGCGCGTCGGCTTCGCACCGGCTCGGTCAACGTCAACGAGGGTTACGCCGCCTCCTGGGGATCCACCGCTGCGGCGATGGGCGGAGTGGGTGACTCGGGGCTCGGACATCGTCACGGCGAGGGCGGCCTGCTCTGCTACACCGAGCCGCAGGCCATCGCGACGCAGCGACTCCTGGGGTTTGGCCCCCAGCTCGGGCTGGACGCGCGACGATGGGGCAACTTCCTCGCTACGGCGGTGGGATCGATGGGCAAGCTCCGGCTCTAGGCTCGATCAGGAACTATCGGGAGGCAGGGCAATGGCGGGATTCGACTACGACGTTCTCATCGTCGGCTCGGGATTCGGTGGCTCTGTCGCCGCGCTCCGGCTGTCTGAGAAGGGCTATCGCGTCGGCGTGCTCGAGGCAGGACGCCGATTCACCGATGCTGACTTCCCCAAGACGTCGTGGCGGTTGCGGCGCTTCCTGTGGGCTCCCGCACTGGGGTGCACGGGCATCCAGCGGATCCACGTGCTCAAGGATGTTGTCGTCCTTGCCGGTGCTGGTGTCGGTGGAGGGTCGCTTGTCTACGCCAACACTCTCTACGTCCCACCGAAGAGATTCTTCGAGGACAAGCAGTGGGCTCACATCACCGATTGGGCGAGTGAACTCGCGCCGTACTACGACCAGGCGTCCCGCATGCTGGGCGTGGTCACCAATCCGACGATGACGCCCAGTGACGAGGTCATGAAAGCGGTCGCGGACGAGATGGGCGTCGGCCACACCTTCCAGATGACCCCGGTCGGCGTGTACTTCGGTGACGGGCCCGGGGTCACCACACCCGATCCCTTCTTCGGTGGTGTCGGACCCGATCGCACCGGGTGCACAGAGTGCGGTGAGTGCATGACCGGCTGCCGCCACAATGCCAAAAACACCCTGCCTAAGAACTACCTCGGACTGGCCGAGGCTGCGGGGGCTGTGGTCCATCCGCTGACGACCGTGACCTCGATCGAGCCCCGCGAGGGCGGTGGCTACACGATCACCACCAAGCGCACGGGGAGCCTGTCTCGTCGCACGCGCACCTTCACGGCCGAGCAGGTCGTCATGGCCGCCGGCACCTACAACACCCAGAAGTTGCTGCATCGGATGAAGGACGAGGGAAGGCTGCCGAGGCTCTCGCGGATGCTCGGCCGGCTGTCGCGCACCAACTCCGAGTCGATCCTCGGGGCGGTGGCGAAATCACCGGATGCCGACTACACACGCGGTGTCGCGATCACCTCGAGCTTCTTCCCCGACGACGTCGGCACGCACGTCGAGCCGTGCCGCTACGGCAAGGGCTCCAACTCGATGGGCCTGCTGCAGTCGGTCATCACGGTCCCGCGTCCCGGCGAGCCGAGGTGGCGCACCTGGACAAAGGAACTGTGGCGTCAGCGCGCGAGTGCGGCCTACCTCGTCAACGTCCGCAAGTGGAGTGAGCGGGCGGTGATCTCGCTCGTGATGCAGCCGGTCGACAACTCCCTCACGCTCACGGGCAAGCGCGGCCGCCTCGGCTGGCGCCTAGCGACGAACAAGGACGAGTCCAACCCGGCACCGTCGTACATCCCGATCTCCGACGAGGTCGTGCACCGCATCGCCGACCAGATCGACGGTGTGGCGGGCTCCAATGCCTTCGACAACTTCGATGCCGTGATGACGGCCCACTTCGTCGGTGGATGCGTAATCGGGTCGGACGATGAGACCGGGGTGGTGGACGCCTACCACCGCGCATTCGGGCACCCTGGCCTGCACATCGTCGATGGGTCTGCGATTACGGCCAACCTCGGTGTGAACCCCTCGCTGACGATCACCGCCCAGGCCGAACGTGCCATGGCGATGTGGCCCAACAAGGGCGAGGAAGACTCACGTCCGGAGCTGGGTGCGGCGTACGTCGCCGTCGAGGCTGTGACCCCCAAGAACCCTGTCGTGCCGGAGCATGCGACCGGCGCCCTGCGCCTGCCCATCGTCGAGGTGCGCTAGTCAGCGACTGGCACCTGCTCCTCGCTCACGAGTGCGAAGTACGCCTTTTTACCGAACTTGGTGGTCATCCGAACGAGGTAGGGGCCGGGGCCGTTGACGCGCACGGCCGGCAGCCAAAGCTTTGGGTTGGCGCTGCCGAGGGATACCCAAGTCTTGCCGATACGCACGGTCGCGACGGCCCCAGCGAAGACCTTGCCGCTAAGCCGCAGTCGCGTAGCCTGGCCCCGCTCCACTGAAATGTGCGGCGGCTTGGCCGGATTGCCACTGAGTGCCATCGAAATCACGACAGGGCGCGCACCCTTCGACGGGACCTTCTCCACCGGAGTCGGGTTCGCGATCACCAACCGGCTCTCCGCCTGGGCGATGTTGCCCGAGGTGTCGTACGCCGTGACTGTCAGAGTCGTTGCGCCGTTGGCCAACGTCCAGGAGTCCCAGGGGATCGACCACGATGATCCTGACGAGGGTGTGAGAGCCGTCGCGAGCAGGCGCGTGCCTGAGTGGATCTCGATGCGCTCAACGCCCACATCATCGGTTGCGGTCACCCTGGACACCACCGTGCCGGTGACGCTCGCTCCATCGGTCGGAGCGGTGACCTGCAGCGCGGGGGCAGCGCTGTCGTCAGATGGCCACGTGCGCCAGTCGGACCACGGACCCGTAACCCTGTCTGCACCGACCCCGCGGACAAACGCGAAGCGCACTTTGTCGCCCGGCTGGTGGGAGAAACTCGTGTAGGCGATCATTTCAGTGTTGACGGCCCAAGGTCCGCAGTCAATATACCCTACGTCTCGAACTAGGCCGGACGCGATGACCTTGCCGGTGCGCTGGAGTTCAAACCAGGTGCCGCACAGGCTCGCTGGCTGGTTCTGGACCCTTACTCGTCGTGAGGTCGGCCATAGTGCAACCTCGGGGGTCGGCATGGGATCCGTGGTGCTGGCCACCTGCGACCACGGCCCCACCGTAGCGACGCCACCTGCAATCTGTGCTTCTGCAACTCGCACGTCGAGGAGGTCGGCCGTTGTGCCTGCCTCCAACAGGGTCAGCTTCGACGCGCACTCGGTGGTAGCGCTGGGCGGCTCGGTCTGCCAGAGGGCCTCGCCCTGGACTCTCCACTGTGCAACGTATCGGCATGACGTTCCCGTGATGTTCACTGTCGCCCATCCGCCCTGGTCGATCGCAATATCGGCCTTGGGGACATTACCTGTCCCTGGTGATAGACGTGGCGAGTAGGGCACGTAGCTTCCGGTGAACGGCCCCCACCCCTCGATTGCGGTCTCCTCGGGCAACTGAGAGCCACGGATGAGGACCGAGGTCACGTTGGTCCAGTCGATGTCGCCTTTCAGTTCGAAGGTCGTGGTGCTGGAGCAGCTCGTGGATCCATCGGGGGCGACAGCGACGTCGTCAATAGTGATGTGGGCAATCTTGATCTGCCAGTAGCAGACGCTGCCGGGTGGGTTGGGATCAGCAAATGTCACCACAGGCGTACCAGCGTCATTCCATCGAATAGCCGGCTCAACCGGGGGTAAGGGCTGAGTGA
Source organism: Actinomycetota bacterium (assembly GCA_041164085.1). Taxonomy (GTDB): domain Bacteria; phylum Actinomycetota; class Actinomycetes; order S36-B12; family S36-B12; genus Mxb001. The sequence goes on along the minus strand of JBEAQC010000034.1, from coordinate 25,881 downwards.
GGGCGGCGTACATCCAACGTCCGGCCGGCTTGTCGGCTGTGGACCCTGTCAGGCGAACTCGAATGGCTTTGGCCGAGGTCGATGCAATGGCGTGTTTGGCCCACAGGTCGTCGCAGAGTCCGAGGGGAACGGCGTACGAGTCCCCGACGACCTGCCAGGTCGCCGGATCGGTTGTCGACAGCAGCTGGATCTGCGCGTTGCAGGCCGCCGCGGGCGTCTCGGTGACGAACCAACTCAGGTTGCCCTGCCCTGAGGCGAGGAGGTGAATCGTGCTCTGGTCCAGGGCCGATGAGTCCCAGGTTCGCACGCTGAAAGATGAGTACTCGGCGCCCTTGGTCCCGACGTCGCCCTTGGCCCACGCTGCCTTGACCTGCCAGGTCGGATTCCATCCTGCAGCCAACTGGGGCAACTCGATGTAGGTCCCCTGACACGACCCGCTGATCCAGGCTCCTCGTGAGGCGACGCCGTCGGCCGTCCACTCCACCCGGTAGGAGCAGGTGCCCTGGGCCTTGCCGGCGGCACTGACCTTCGCCCGCGGGACGGACTCGGCGATATTTTGGCTGGTGTGCCAGCCCAGGGTCAGGGATGGCCCTTTCTCCTTTCCGGTCTTGACCGGTGCGGACAGGTTCACATCGGGGAGTGAGACGTAGACCTTCGGTGCTTCGTCCGCAGGGTCGTTCGTACCGTCGGCGTCGGGCCATAGAACGAGATCGAGGTTGGCGGGGTCGTCCAGGGCCGCGGGAATCACGACGGTGGACTGGCAGGCAGTTTTCTTCTTCAGCGGTGTGGGCTGGCTGCCAGCGCCGTAGATGTTCTTGGTGCCCTGGCGACGCAGCTCCCATCGCCACGCGCACACCGTGCCCGGTGGATTGGGGTCGGTAAAGGTGATCTTGATGGATCCGTCCGCTTGCTCGACCGCGGCGGGATCGCTGGCCGGCAGCAGGCCTGTCAGGGGGATCGGCGCACTCCATGCACCCAGGGACTCTGCCGCGGGCGTGCTGAGGTACGCCACGCGCACTTGCTTTGCTCCTTCGGGAGCGTCACTGAAGGAGATCGGCGGTGTGGCGCCCACGCCGGGCAGCCCGCACCCGCTGGGGGGTGCTGGAGCAGCCGAGGTCCACGCGCCGTCCTTCAGCCAGCTCACGGCGACGCGGCAGGCGAGTGGTGGGACTCCGGCGATGGTTATCGCGGCACCTGACACGTCGAGGCTGGGTCCGGACAGCAGCGCATAGGAGTAGGACGCCGTGGCCCAGGTTGAGAGGGCTTTCGAGGAAGCCGAGGTGGTGTACGCGGCGCGGACCTCCCCCGCTGATTGCCAGAGGCTGGTCGGTGCGATCCAGGTCGAAGGTGCCGACGCGGCACAGGGCTCACCGGGTGCGCCGCCCACCCAGTCACCGGCCCAAGACCCGTCGCCCAGACGCGACTCGAATCGCCAGTGGCAGGGGTTCGGTGCGGTCGCAGTGGCTTGCAGGTCTCCAGACGGTGACCAAGCGAGCGCGATCTCAGGTGCCGATGCCGGGGGATCTTGCGTCGGTGGCCACGACACAGTGGTGTAACCGGAGTGGGACCAGACATCGGACGCGGGAGTCCACAGAACCCGTACCTCGGTCGCGGCCGAGCCCACCTGGGCCGGGGTTATGGTCAAGGTGGTGGGCAGGTCGCCGTTCCCGCACACGGGTGCGACGGCCCCGCCTTGCGACGGGCCCTTGCCGCCCGGCCTCAGACCGGGTGCATAGCCATGCTCTCCAGGGCTATCGGTGTCCCATTCCACGCCCCACACGCACACGGCCTTGGCCACGGGATAGACGAGAGTGATGGTCGCTGTGCCATCTGCAGCAGCGGACACGGTGACTTCGGGCAGCGGAAGCGATGGGTCCAGTGTCATGCCGGAGGCGCTGGCGGTTCCCGCGGTGATGAGGGATCCAACGATGGTGACCACGACAAGCGTGGCTGCCCACCGGGCGCCCTCAGCCTGCCAGATCCCCACGAACCCCAATGATCCGCCGGCATCCGGCATGAGCTCCACTGGCGGGGTCGAATGCGACAGTGTTGCGACATGCACGCCCCAGGAACGAACTGTGGGCCGGTCCCGAAGGACCGGCCCACAGTTGCGTGACGTGCGTTAGACGCCGGCGGCCGTCGCCACGGCGCGCTTGGTGAGCACCTTGGCCAGATGCTCGCGGAACTCCGCCGAGGCGTGCAGGTCGCTCGTCGGCCGAGTGCCGTCGGCGGCGTTTGCCGCGGCCGCCGCGATCGCGTCGGCGGATGCGGCGGCACCGGCCAGGGCGGCCTCGACGCTGCTGGCGCGCACGGGGGAGGGGCCCATGTTGGTCAGCGCCACCCGTGCCTCGGCAATCGTGCCGTTTTGCCGCTTGACCGCTGCCGCGACGCCGACGGTCGCCCAGGCCTGCGCGGTGCGGTTGAACTTCTCGTAGTGCGTGCTCCAGCCGTCGCCGAGCTTGGGCACCTTGACCGCGACGAGGATCTCCTCCGGCTCGAGGGCACTGGTGAAGTAGTCGACGAAGAAGTCCTTCGCCGCGATCTCACGCGTGCCCTTCGGGCCCTTCGCGACCATGGTGGCGTCAAGTGCCAGCGCCACGGTCGGCAGATCACCGGCCGGATCGGCGTGGGCAAGGGACCCACCGAAGGTGCCGCGATGACGAATCGCCGGGTCGGCGACGGTGCCGGCCGCCTGGGCGAGCAGCGGAGCATGCTGCTTGACGACGGGACTGTTCATCACTTCGTAGTGGGTGGCGTTGGCCCCCACGACGAGGTGATCGCCCGCGTCGCTGATGCCCTTCATCTCCTCGATCGAGCCGATGTCGACGAGCGTGCTCGGAGCCGCCATGCGCAGGCGCAGGACAGGCATGAGCGACTGTCCACCCGAAATCACCTTGCCGTCCTCGCCCGCAGCAGCGAGGGCTGCGATCGCCTCGTCCACCGTCGTGGGTCGGACATAGTCGAATGCCATGGGGATCACTGGGCACCTCCCTGTGCGGCGTTGAGCGCTCGCCAGACGTTCTCCGGCGTTGCGGGCATCTTCACGTCGGTCACACCCATGGGTCGCAGCGCATCGACGATGGCGTTGATCACCGCGGGCGGCGATGCGATCGCCCCGGCCTCGCCGACGCCCTTGGTCCCGAGGGGGTTGGTCGTCGACGGGGTGACGGTGCGGTCTGTCGTGAAACTCGGCAGGTCCGCCGCGCTCGGGATGAGGTAGTCGGCGAAGCTCGCGGTGAGCAGGTTGCCGTCCGAGTCGTACTCGACACCCTCGTAGAGCGCCTGGCCGATGCCGCAGGCGAGACCGCCGTGCACCTGGCCCTCGACGATGAGCGGGTTGACCTGGATGCCGACGTCATCGACCGCGACGTAACTGCGGATCGTGGACTTGCCGGTCTCCGTGTCGACCTCGATCGCGCACAGGTGGGTGCCGTGCGGGTAGGAGAAGTCGTCGGGGTCGACCGTCGCCTCCGCCTGCAGTGTCGGCTCGACGCCATCGGGCAGGTTGTGCGCGGAGAACGCCTCGAACGCGACCGCTGCCAGCGGCTGCGCCTTCGCCGGGTCGCCCTTGACGCGGAACTCGCCCTGGATGAACTCCAGGTCGTCGACCGAGCACTCGAGCTGGTGGGCCGCGATGACCTTGGCCTTCTCGACGAGGCGCTCGGCCGCCTTCTTGATGGCCTGGCCACCGACGGCGAGAGAGCGGGATCCGTAGGTGTCCATGCCGTACGGCGCACGTCCGGTGTCGCTGTGCACGACCTCGATGTCGTCGACGGGTACGCCGAGGATGCTGGCCGCGATCTGGCTCCATGCCGTCTCGTGGCCCTGGCCGTGCGGCGAGGTGCCCGTGATGAGCTCGATCTTGCCGGTGGGCAGCGCTCGGATCGTGCAGTGCTCCCAGCCGCCCGCGACGTACTTCAGGGCTCCGAGGGTGCGTGATGGTGCCAGGCCGCACATCTCGGTGTAGGTCGAGATGCCGATGCCGAGTTGCACCGGGTCGCCCGATGCGCGCCGCTGCTCCTGCTCCGCGCGGAGCGCGTCGTAGCCGAAGAGATCCATCGCCTTCGCGGTTGCCGCTTCGTAGTTGCCCGTGTCATACGTGAGCCCGGCCACGGTGGCGTAGGGGAATTCGTCGTGCTTGATCCAGTTGTCCTCGCGCAACTTCATCGGGTCCATGTTGAGCTCGGCAGCGAGCTCGTCGACGATGCGCTCGATGGCGAAGGTCGCCTCGGGCCGACCGGCGCCCCGAATGGCGTCGGTCGGGGTGGTGTTGGTGAAGACGCCCACGCAGTTGAACTCGTAGACCGGCATCTTGTAGATCGCCGGGTACATGAACATGCCGAGCAGCGGGATACCCGGCGTGATGATCTGCAGGTAGGCGCCCATGTTGGCGATGAGATCGACCTTGAGGCCGATGATCTTGCCGTCCTTGGTCGCCGCGATCTGGATGTCCTGGATCTGATCGCGGCCATGGTGCGTGGCGACCATGTCCTCGCTGCGCGTCTCAGTCCACTTGACGGGACGGCCGAGGTGGCGGGCGATCTGCACCGCGAGGATCTCCTCGCGGTAGAGCTGCAACTTGCCTCCGAATCCGCCGCCGACATCCGGGGCAATGATGCGGAGCGAGTTCTCCGGGAGTCCTGTCACGAGAGCCATGAGCACCCGCAGGACGTGTGGGATCTGAGTCGCCGACCAGACGGTCATCTCGTTGCTCATGCCCATCGGCGAGGCCACGACGGCGCGCGGCTCCATGAATCCGGCGATGACGCGCTGGTTGATGAAGCGACGCTTGATGACGACGGCGTCATCTCCCGCGGCCTTGACGGCCGCTTCGAAGGCACCGTCGCCCTGTGGCTTGAGTGGGAACTCGTAGCAGACGTTGGTGCCGTGGCTGCCGTCCGCGGCATCGTGCACGGCGGTCGAGCCCTGCTTGAGGGCCGCCTCCATGTCGATGACGGCGGGCAGCGGCTCGTAGTCGACCTCGATGGCGTCGAGGGCGTCCGCGGCGGCGTACTTATCCGTGGCAAGGACCACGGCCACGCAGTCGCCGACATGTCGCACCTTGTCGACGGCCAGGGCCGGGAAGCCCGGCATCTGGATGTCGTCGGTCACGGGCCAGACGCACGGGATGGAGCCGTTGAGCTCTCCCAGTTCTTTGGCTCCGAAGGCGGCGACAACGTGGGGGCGCTCCAGGGCCGGGCTCACATCGAGATTGGTGATCTTCGCGTGGGCCATCGGGCTGCGCAGGATCGCCATGTGGAGGGTGCCGGGCAGCTGGATGTTGTCGGTCCAGTTGGTCTGGCCATGGAGCAGGCGCGCGTCCTCCTTGCGGCGGAGCGGCCGACCCATCGGGTTGGCGTTGGCGTCGGTGAGTGTCTCGGTCACTTGGTGCCCCCCATCAGCTCAGCGGCGTACTCCACGGACTTGACGATGTTGTGGTAGCCGGTGCACCGGCACAGGTTGCCTTCGAGTCCCTCGCGGATCTCCTCCTCGCTCGGGTTGGCGTTCTCCTGCAGCAGGTCGACGGTGGCCATCACCATGCCGGGAGTGCAGTAGCCGCACTGCAGGCCGTGGCATTCCTTGAATGCCTCCTGCACCGGATGCCACTTGTGCTCACCTTCGGCGATCCCCTGCACGGTGAGCACCGTGCGGCCATCTGCCTGGACGGCGAGCATGCTGCAGGACTTGACGCTCTTGCCATCGACAAGGATGGTGCACGCGCCGCAGTTGGAGGTGTCGCAGCCGACGACGGTGCCGACGCGGCCGATGTCCTCCCGGAGAAAGTGAACGAGCAGTCGTCGAGGCTCGACCTCGACGTCGTAGACCGTGCCATCCACGGTCACGCTGATGGGGATATGGGTCATGACTCTCCCGTGAGCTCAAGGGGCGATCCGAGGCACGCCACCCGTCCCGTCGGACGGGCACTTCCGACGCTAGGCCTTCGCGGGGCGCCGTGGGGGCGTTTCTCACCAGATGCTTCCCCCGGGCCGGCGAAAGGTCTACGGTCAGCACCGAGGGCACCGAGAGCCGGAGCCCAGACCTCGGAGGACTTATGTCGACCACCCCTCCCCCTCCCCCTCCCATGCCCACCGGTGGTGGCGGCGGAACCCAGGACAACGGCAGCGGCACCATCGCGCTCGTCACCGGCATCCTCAGTTTCTTCGTCTGCCCCATCATCTTGTCGATCGTCGCGATCGTCTTCGGCAAGAAGGGCATGGCCGCTGCTGCGGCCGGCACCGCGGACAACGGCGGCCAGGCGAAGGCGGGCTACATCATGGGCATCATCAGCCTGATCCTGGGAATCATCTTCATCATCTTCTACGTCCTCGTGATCGGACTTGCGGTCTCGAACAGCTGATCCACATGCGATGGGGCCGGCGGATTCCCGTCGGCCCCATCGCATGTGCGGCTCGGTCCCGGCCCGTCGGGGAGTCCGCATCATCGCGCCCTAGGCTGGCGGTGTGCCAGATGAGGGACCGGATGCCACGCCCGTCACCGATATCCCCGCGACTGCCGTCACTGAGCCGGAGAGCGTCGCGTCGGCGCCGGTCGCGCAGGCCACCACGAGCGGAGCCCACGCCGCCCCTCGGCGCAGCAGCCTCGGGGTCTGGGCGTTCGTCCTGGCCCTGCTGGGTCTGATCGGGCTCTTGCCCCTGATCGGCAGTGTCCTGGGCTTCGTGCTCGGCCGCGTGGCCATCCGCCGGTCCTACGTCGGGTCGATCATCGGCGGGCGCGGCCTGGCGGTCGCCGCCGTGGTCATCTCCCTCGTCACGCTGGTGGTCATCGCCCTTGCGGTCGCCGCCTCCGCCCTGTCCGTGGCCTACCTGGAACTGTGAATAGGCTCCCGGCATGGCCTCGCCGCGACCGGTCCTCGTCGTCGACTTCGGAGCGCAATACGCCCAGTTGATCGCCCGACGGGTGCGCGAGGCCCATGTCTATTCGGAGATCGTGCCGCACACCATGCCGGTCGCGGAGATGCTCGCCCGCGACCCCGTCGCCATCGTGCTCTCCGGGGGCCCGAGCAGTGTGTACGCCGAAGGCGCTCCTCGCGTGGAGGCGTCGCTGTTCGGTGCCGGCGTACCCGTCTTCGGTATCTGTTACGGATTCCAGGCCATGGCGCAGGCGCTGGGCGGCACGGTCGAGCGGACCGGCCTGAGCGAGTTCGGCGGCACGCCTCTCGCGGTGACCGAGTCAGGGTCGACGCTCTTCGCAGGGCTACCAACTGAGCAGTCCGTCTGGATGTCCCACGGCGACAGCGTCACCTCGGCACCCGATGGCTTCACCGTCTCGGCCACGACGGCGGGAGCACCCGTCGCCGCGATGGAGGCTGTCGATCTCCGGCTCGCCGGCGTGCAATTCCACCCAGAGGTGATGCACAGCCAGCACGGGCAGGCCGTCCTTGAGCGCTTTCTCCACGACCTGGCCGGGATCGACCCGACGTGGACCACCGAGGGCGTCATCGATGATCAGATCGCGAGGATTCGCGAGCAGGTGGGCGACGGCCTCGTCATCTGCGGGCTGTCGGGAGGCGTCGACTCAGCGGTCGCTGCCGCGCTCGTGCAGGCAGCGGTCGGTGACCAGCTCACGTGCGTCTTCGTCGACCACGGGCTATTGCGTGCCGGGGAGGCCGAGCAGGTCGAGCGCGACTTCGTCGCGGCCACCGGCGTCCGTCTCGTCGTCGTCGATGCCCAGCAGCGCTTCCTCGATGCACTCAAGGACGTCAGCGACCCAGAGGCCAAGCGCAAGATCATCGGGCGCGAATTCATCCGCGTATTCGAGGATGCCGCTCGGGATGTCGTCGCAGAGGCGGGGGAGTCGGGTCGCTCGGTCGATTTCCTGGTCCAGGGCACGTTGTATCCGGACGTCGTCGAGTCCGGCGGTGGGACCGGGACCGCCAACATCAAGAGCCACCACAACGTGGGCGGGCTCCCCGATGACCTGGCATTCACCCTCGTCGAGCCGCTGCGCACGCTATTCAAGGACGAGGTACGGCAGGTGGGACTCCAACTCGGTCTTCCCCCGGAGATCGTGTGGCGGCATCCCTTCCCGGGCCCCGGACTGGCTATTCGCATCGTGGGTGCGGTGGACGCGGAGCGGCTCGCGATCCTGCGCGCGGCCGACGCCATCGCTCGTGAGGAGTTGACCGCTGCGGGCCTGGATCGCGACGTGTGGCAGTTCCCCGTCGTGCTCCTTGCTGACGTCCGGTCCGTGGGTGTGCAGGGAGATGGCAGGACCTACGGACACCCGATCGTCCTGCGGCCCGTGTCGAGCGAGGATGCCATGACGGCCGACTGGTCGCGGTTGCCGTATGACGTGATCGCGCGGATCTCGACGCGCATTACCAACGAGGTGCGCGAGGTCAACCGCGTGGTGCTGGACGTGACGAGCAAGCCCCCGGGCACCATCGAGTGGGAGTAGCCGGGCCGAGCCCGGCTCTTCCCACTCTCGGTCGGTATCGAGTGGGAGTAGCCGGGCCGAGCCCGGCCCTCCCCACTCTCGGTCGGTATCGAGTGGGAGTAGCCGGGACGTTGCGGCCGTCAGGTCGATTGGTCCGCCGCGCGGGATCCCGACGGCCGGCTGGTCCTCGGCTAGTCTGCTGAGGTGACTTTCGTCTACAACCTTCTCGTCGTTCTCCACTTCATTGGCCTCGCGAGCCTGCTCGGTGGCTTCCTCGTCCAAATGCGCTCGCCCGAGAAGGGCGTCAACCCCGCGATGCTCCATGGCGCCCTCACGCAGCTGGTTACCGGCGTCCTCCTCGTCGGCATCGCCTCCGCCGGGTTGGTGCCCGGCGAGGAGGTCGATCACGCCAAGATCGCGGTCAAGTTGGTGATCGTCCTCATCATCACGGCGCTGGCCTTCATCGGCCGCAAGCGCACACCACCGCAGGTGGGGATCTGGGGAGCGATTGGTGCGCTCACGCTGGTCAACGTCGTCATCGCTGTCTTCTGGAACTGAGCCCCGCCCGGCTAGTGCGCAGAGGCACTACGAAGGCAGAGGCGCGACGAAGTTTGGGAGATTGAGCGACGTTTTGTCGGGATGTCTCCCGAAGTTCGCCCGCGGAACTTGACCTAGGGAATCGTCGTACGCAGGAACGCCTCAGCGAGGCGCCCCGGGGGCAAGCCACCGCGCTCCGCTGCACCGGTCATCCATCCACGAATCCGCTCATCGAGGTCGTCCATATGCGACGTCTGACTCTCGTGTGCGCGCAGCGCGGCCAGCTTCAGGTCGATCCGATCGGTGACATCGAGGACGTAGTTCGGCTCGGGCGCGGCCATCACCCACACATCGTGAACCGTCCAGGCATCGAGCCCTTCATCGGCGAGCAGAGATGTATGGGCGAAGGGATTGCGCGCATCGGGGTAGATCGCGAAGATCGCAGCCTCGCCGGCAGCCATGTGGTCAGGATGGGAGGCCGGGATGCGCATCCAGTTACGCTCTGGCGACTGTATGAGAGCCCGCTGTGGCCGGACATCCCGGATCACGCGACTGATGTCACGTCGTAGCCCGTGGGTCACCTCGAGTTCACCGTCCCGATACCCGAGGAAGCGAACATCATCAACCCCGAGGATGCGTGCGGCGGCGACCTGCTCTTCGCGCCTGATACGGGGGATCTCCGAGCGCGGCACGGTGGGGTCAAACCCGCCGGCGTCGCCGTCGGTGATCACGCAGTAGGTGACCTGGGTCCCTTCGGCGACCCAGGAAGCCACTGTGCCCGCGGCGCCGAAGTCCACATCGTCCGGGTGGGCCGTGATGACCAGGGCCCGCTCCACGGGCGTGTCGTCGAAATCGGGCACGGGAGTCCTCTCGTGGGGCGGTGCCGGAAGGGGTTGGCGTGGACTTTCCACGGAAAACGCCCGAGTCACGAGGGGCTCCTGGGGCGGAAGGGGCTACCGTGGTGAGCGTGCGTGTCCTCACCGGCTCCGGCGCGACCGATCCTAGGGGATCGGGCCGGCCCGCGCGCATGGCGGTGCTCGGCACCTGCACCGCGCTCGTGGCGGGCTTCCTGCTCATAGCCCAGCCGGCCGCGTCGGCGCCGATCGGCGAGGCCGACCATGTGCCCGATGCCAGCGTCGTCGACGGCGAGTCCGGGGCGCCGATCCGAGGCGACGCGGGCCGGGCCGCTGCCCAGAAGGCCGAGGACAAGAAGGGCAAGAAGGACAAGAAGGAGAAGGACGTCCCGCTTGCGCCGCCTCCGGCGGTTCCCGCGGATTTGCCCGCGGAGGTCGATCCCTTGCCCGGTTACCAGGGCCAGTACATCTGCGACCCGGCGACCAAGCCCGGCACTGCGCGCGTCGCCGATCTCATCAGGGCGACGTACCCGGACTCGCGGAGCATCTGGGTCCCACGCGAGTGCAATGTCGGTGGCCGAAGCGAGCACAAGGAAGGCCGCGCGCTCGACTGGATGATCAATTCCAAGATCCCCGAGCAGAATGCCCAGGCCGAGTCATTCCTGCAGTGGCTGCTGGCTACCGACGAGAACGGCAATGAGTTCGCCATGGCCCGGCGTCTCGGCGTGATGTACATCGGCTGGGGCGATGAGATCTGGGAGTCATACACACGCAGGTGGACCGAGTTGAAGGGTTGCTACAGCACCCAGCAGAGCAGTTACGACACCTACTGCCACCGCGATCACATTCACATCTCCTTCTCCTGGGACGGTGCGGCGGCGCAAACGAGCTTCTGGGGCGGCGATCCGTCGCCAGCTCCCTTCTGCTCGGCGACGTCGACGCCGGCCACGACCCCTGCCGACGCAGGTGAAGGACTGGACTTCCTTCCGATTGCCCCACAGCGCGTGCTCGACACGCGAAGTGGTCAGGGCACCCGCAACCAGCCCTGTCGCCTCGCGGCGAGGTCAAGCGGCGGTGCTGGCGCTCCCGTCGTTATTGACGTCGCCGGACGCAAGGACGCTCCCGGGACTCGAGTCAGGGCTGTGGCCGTGCGCGTCACGACGTTGGCGTCCAACTCGCCGGCAACGCTGCGCTCGGCAGCCAATGGAGAACTCTCGGACGTGGTCGTCAACGGCAAGCGTGAGCTCGTGTCGATCCTGCCTGTCGCCACCGATGGCACCATCGCCTTAACCACGGATTCCGGGGCCACGCACGTCACGGTCGATCTCCTCGGCTACTTCGTGACTCCTGGAGGCGACGATCCCGGCGAGGGTCGACTCCTGGCCTACGCCAATCAGGTCGTCTACGACAGCGCCGCGTTGAATCAGCCGCTGCAGCCGGGCGAGAAGCGCGTCGTCGATGTCTCCGCGGGAGCAACGAGCGACGGGCCGCCGGCGGGCGCACTGCTCACGGTCACCCTCACCGGTGCCGAGAAGACCGGGCGGTTCCTCATGCGTCGCACGGGCGATAAGCAGTCCCCCGCGGCCCCCAGCATCGGATACCGCCGCAACGCGACGACCTCCGTGCCGGTGATCGCGGCGCTCGATCCCGAGGGGCGTGTCACGATCGTCAACAAGGGCAAGGGCAAGGTCGACGTCGCCATCGCCGTGCAGGCTTCGGCCGTGCGGACCCCAGAACTCGGCGCACTGCTCGTGCCCGTGAAGCCTGTTGAGGTCCGCAAGGCCCGGGCGGCGCTCACCGATCTCATCGGCACGGGGCCCGCGACGCCGAACGGTGCCACCGCCGACACGTTGACGGTTCGATCCGAGGTGAGCGCGTCCGGCGCGACGGCTGCGGTCCTGCGAGTATCGGCGTCAGGCAGCAAGGGCGGGGAGGTGACGTTCTACTCGCTTTCGGTCCCGCAGACGCCATCGTTGGTCGTTCCCCGCAGGAGCAAGGTCACCGGACTGATCGTCGTGCCCCTCGACAGCAAGGGCACGATTCGGCGTGAGGTGGTCGGCGGCGTCGAGGTGACCGCTCACGTGGTCGCCTACCTTCGCTGACGCCCTCTCTCCGCCGGAGCCTGCCTGTCGGCGGCACGACGTACCATCACCCAATGCCCGACCTCAATCCTGCCCAGCAGGAGGCCGTCGCTCACCGCGGCAGCCCCTTGCTCATCGTGGCTGGGGCGGGCTCGGGCAAGACTCGGGTGCTCACGCAGCGCATTGCGCACCTCATCCGTGATGGTGGAGTGCGGCCGTCTGAGATTCTTGCGATTACCTTCACTAACAAGGCGGCACGCGAGATGCAGGAGCGCGTGGCTGCTCTCGTCGGCCCCGCGTCGCGTGCCATGTGGGTGATGACCTTTCACTCCGCGTGTGTCCGCATCCTGCGCCGCGAGGCCGGGCGCCTCGGAATTTCGACCAACTTCTCCATCTACGACGCTGCGGATTCGCAGCGGCTCATGGCCATGGTGGTGAAGGATCTCGACCTGGACCCCAAGCGACATCCACCCCGAGCCCTCGCGGCCCGGGTCTCCCAGCTCAAGAACGAACTCATCGACGAGGAGGAGTTCGCCCGCCGCGCCGAGACTCCGCAGGATCGGGTACTAGCCGAGGTCTACGCCGAGTACCAACGGCGCTTGCGTCGGGCGAGTGCCTTCGACTTCGACGACCTCATCGGCTCCACCGTTGCACTGCTCCAGCTCTTCCCCGATGTCGCCGAGCACTATCGACGCCGATTCCGTCACATCCTCGTCGATGAGTACCAGGACACAAACCACGCTCAATACGTCCTTGTGCGCGAACTCGTCGGCGATGGCAGGGACGGCGTACCTCCCGGGGAGCTCTGCGTCGTGGGCGACGCGGACCAGTCCATCTACGCCTTCCGTGGCGCGACCATCCGCAATATCGAGGAGTTCGAGCGCGACTACCCCGATGCGCGCACGGTGCTCCTCGAGCAGAACTACCGCTCGACTCAGACGATCCTGGATGCGGCCAATCGAGTCATCGCACGGAATGGTGGACGCCGGCCGAAGCGCCTGTGGACCGATGCCGGTGCTGGGGCGCCCATCGTCACGTACGTCGCAGACGACGAACATGATGAGGCGCGCTTCGTCGCCGATGAGATCGACGCCCTGGTCGACGACGCAGGAGTGCGACCGGCCGACGTCGCGGTGTTCTATCGGACCAACGCCCAGTCCCGATCCCTTGAGGAGATTTTCGTCCGTGTGGGCCTGCCCTACACCGTCGTGGGCAGCGTTCGGTTCTACGAGCGACGTGAGATCCGAGATGCCATCGCCTACCTCCGGGCGATCGCCAATCGCGACGACGATGTCTCATTGCGTCGCATCCTCAATGTCCCGCGACGGGGGATCGGGGAGCGGGCGGAGGAGGCGATCGAATCGTTCGCCCAGCGTGAGCGCATCTCCTTTGGGGCGGCGCTGGACCGAGCCGCGGAGGTGCCCGGCCTGGCCACGCGGTCCCAGACCCAGGTGCTGGCCTTCGCCCAACTGATGTCCGATCTGCGCACCCTCGTCGAATCTGGTGCCGGCCCCGCGACGTTGCTGCAGGCCGTCTTGGAGCAGACGGGCTATCTCGCAGAGCTCCAGGCATCCCACGACCCCCAGGATGAGACGCGCGTGGAGAACCTCGCCGAGCTCGAGTCCGTCGCGGCGGAATACGAGCGCGATGAGGAGGCACCGGACCTGACCGGATTCCTCGAACGCGTATCCCTTGTCGCGGATGCCGACGAGATCCCGGACGACGACGAGGGAGTGGTCACGCTGATGACCCTTCACACCGCCAAAGGACTGGAATTCCCCGTTGTCTTCCTCACCGGGATGGAGGACGGCATCTTCCCGCATGTGCGATCACTCGGATCCGAGACCGAGTTGGAGGAGGAGCGCCGACTCGCCTACGTCGGCATCACGCGCGCGCGCGAGCGGCTCTATCTCACTCGGGCCGTCTCGCGATCCGCATGGGGGTCGCCGTCGCACAATCCTGCGTCACGATTCCTCGACGAGGTGCCCCCGGAGTTGGTGGAGAGTCGCCGTGACGAGCCCGTCCTGACGTGGTCCTCGGCGCAGGCACCGTCGGCGCCGAGACCGGTGACTTCAGGCGGATTGATGAAGCGGCCGGAGCCGACTGCCGGGACTCGACCCGTCGTGGCACTCGCGGTGGGGGACAGGGTGCTCCACAAGACGTTCGGCATGGGCACCGTGACCGGCACGTCGGGTGTGGGTGAGCGAGCCGAAGCCACGATCGACTTCGGGTCCGTCGGCACCAAGCGGCTGCTGTTGCGCTACGCGCCGGTCGACAAGATCTGAATCGCTCAGCAGCCGAAGCTGCGGCAGGCCCAGGCGGGGGGCTTCGCAGGCACGCCTGGCCGGGGTCCTGTCCACAGGCCAGCCGGGTTGGTGGGTGTCAGAGCGCTACCGACGCGCACTTCGAAGTGCAGATGTGAGCCCGACGAGTCTCCGGTGCTTCCGATCGTGCCGATGAGGTCTCCCGCACTCACGCGGTCGCCCTTCTTGACCTTGATCTTGTGGAGGTGCGCGTACCTCGTCTGCGTGCCGTCGGGGCGCATGATCATGACCAGATTGCCGTAGCCGCCGTAGTTGAACTCGGCGTATTGCACGCGTCCGTCGGTCGCGGCGAAGACCGGATCACCGGTGTCGCCGTTGAAGTCGATGCCCGCGTGACCGCGTGGCCACGAGGGACTCATCTCGCCAAAGGTCCCGCTGACCGGCGTGCCCCAGGTGACCGGATAGCTGTACGCCAGGTCTTGGCGCTTCTTGCGTGCCGTTGTCGTCGCTGCGCTCGAGGCCTCCGCGGTCGCACTCCGTGCGGCGGTGACCGAGGCCAGGTGGGCGATGCCGGCAGATCCGTCGAGGCGACCATCGTCGTCGAAGGCGACCGTCGTGCCGGTTCCGACGCCCGGGCCGGAGCCGCCGGCACCGACGGCGGGGCCGTCAGGCCGCGAGGACGCCAGGGAGGGGGCACCGGAGAGCAGCACGATCGCACCCTGGGCGGCGATGAGGGCCGCAACGACAAGGAGCGGGGCGATGAGCCGGCGCATGGGAGGGGTCTACCAGGCGCCTCCGAGGGAGGACCAGTCGATTGTGACGGGTGTGACTGATGTGGCACGTGATGTGACGTGCATCACATCATCAGGCTGAATCGTCGAGGAGGGACAGCGTGCCGGCGATCTCGCGAACGACACGTCCATCCACGGGCAGTGAGAGGTGACCCACGCCGCGCACGAGGACATTGCGCGCGCTGAGGTCGGGATGGTCGATGCGCGCGTTCTGCTGGGGGATGACGAGCTGGTCGATGTCGGACCAGACGGCCAGGAAGCGGGTGCGGCACGCGGGTGCCGGCTCGGCCAACTCGGCGATGAGGTCGCTGTCGGTGCGCATTTGGCGCGTGAGCTCGAGCGGCACCAGATGGGCGGGCAGGGTGCCCCCGTGCGGAGTGCCGAGGGTCACCAGAGTGTGAATGTGCTCGTCTCCGCCAAGTCGCTGGACGAGGTATCGGCCGATGAGTCCTCCGAGGGAGTGGCCGACCACGTGCACGCGCTCATGGCCGGTCTCGGCGCGCACATCGGCGATGAGATCACCCAGTCGTCGGGAGACCGATCGGATGTCGTCCGTCAGTGGCGAGTAGTTCAGGGCGTACGTCGAGCCGAAGCCTCGCCTGTGCAGCCCTCGCCTCAAGAGGGTGAAGATGGAGCGGTTGTCGAAGATCCCGTGGACGAGGACGATCGGTGTGCCGGCAGCCTCGACGTCGCCGACGAGAAGCCCGCGCCGGGCCGGGGGGAGGCGTTCCAAGGAATGGTGTTCGTAGTGGATGCGGATGCGCTCCTCGACGAAGCCGAGGGGATACATCGCCACGTGTGCGGTCACCCAAGCGGCCTCCGTGGCCACTCCCCGGGCTGTGGATGCCGACAGCAGCGTGCGCCCTGCCCGCGCCGCTCCCTCCCCCCATGCCTTGAGTGGGGTTGGCGATACGCGCAGCACGCGTTGACGCTAGCCCGGGAGCCCGTCGAGTGTCCTGACGACGCTCCGATTACCCCGAGGCCCCCCGCTATCGTGGGCCGCGGCGCATGGAGCGCCCCGTGGTGAAGGAGGCCTCATGCCGGCCAGGATCGTGGTGGCCAAGCCGGGCCTCGACGGCCACGATCGCGGGGCCAAGGTGGTGGCCCGGGCCCTCCGCGATGCCGGCTTCGAGGTTGTCTACACCGGTCTTCACCAGACTCCGGCCCAGATCGCTGAGGCCGCTATCCAGGAGGATGCGGACGCGATCGGCATCTCGGTCCTCTCGGGCGCCCATCAGGTGCTTTTCGAGGAACTGATGGCCGAACTGAAGGCCCGAGGAGCCGAGGACATCATCGTCTTCGGTGGCGGGATCATCCCGGATGCGGATATCGCTGGGCTCAAGGCGCTGGGAGTGACGGAGGTCTTCGGTCCTGGGACTCCGCTGCCGGTCATCGTGCAATGGGTCGGTGCCCACGTGTCTGGCGACGATGCCTGATCAGTAGGCTCGCTGCATCGTGGCCGGGTCGTGCGCGTAGTCGGCCAGGCTGAGCCGGAGGAAGACGTGGATCTCTACGAGTACCAGGCAAAGCATCTGTTTGATGCGCACGGCGTCCCGGTGACCGCCGGGGAGGTGTGCACGACGCCGGAGGCGGCGGCCGAAGCGGCGCGCAAGATCGGCTCCGCCGTCGTCGTCAAGGCGCAGGTCAAGACAGGTGGTCGCGGCAAGGCGGGCGGCGTCAAGCTCGCCGCGAATCCGGATGAGGCCAAGGCTCGGGCGCAGGACATCCTCGGGCTGGACATCAAGGGCCATGAGGTGCGCCGCGTTCTGGTGACCGAGGCCACCGATATCGCGGAGGAGTACTACGTCTCCTTCCTCCTCGATCGCGCCAACCGGTGCTTCCTCGCGATGGCGAGCGTGGAGGGCGGTGTCGACATCGAGGAGGTGGCCGCCACCCGTCCCGAGGCACTCGCTCTCGTGCGCATCGACGCGATCGACGGAGTGGACGCCGAGACCGCAGCCCGCATCGTCGATGAGGCGGGGTTTCCGGCCCACATTCGCGACCAGGTCACAGCGGTCCTTGTACGACTCTGGCGTGTACTCGTCGAGGAGGATGCCACGCTGGTGGAGGTCAATCCCCTCGTCCTGTCCGGCAACGGCACGGTGCTCGCACTCGACGGCAAGGTGACCATTGACGACAATGCTCACTACCGGCACGCGTCGCATGCGGACCTCGTCGATCGTGAGGCCTCCGACCCCATCGAATTGCGCGCCAAGGAGTTTGACCTCAACTACGTCAAGCTCGATGGCGAGGTCGGCATCATCGGCAACGGCGCCGGTCTCGTCATGAGCACACTCGACGTCGTTGCCTACGCCGGTGAGGAGTTCGGCGGGGTGAGGCCCGCCAACTTCCTGGACATCGGTGGGGGGGCCAGTGCGGAGGTCATGGCCAATGGCCTCGACATCGTGCTGGGTGATCCCGGCGTACGCGCCGTCTTCGTCAATGTCTTCGGTGGTATTACCTCGTGCGATGCGGTCGCCAACGGCATCGTCCAGGCCGTCGGGGCTCTCGCGGAGCGGGGCACACCGGTCTCCAAGCCCATCGTCTGCAGGATCGACGGCAACAACGCAGTGGAGGGGCGGCGAATCCTCACCGAGTTCAACCACCCGCTTGTCGAAATGGTGGAGACCATGGACGACGCGGCTCGCCGCGTCGCGCAGTTGGCCGGAGGTGCCGCGTGACGATCTGGCTGGACGGTGATAGCCGCATACTCGTGCAGGGCATGACCGGATCGGAAGGCACCAAGCACACCCGACGCATGGTCGCGAGCGGTGCTCAGGTCGTCGCCGGCGTCACCCCGGGCAAGGGCGGTCAGGACGTCGACGGCATCCCGGTCTTCGGCGATGTCCGCGAGGCCATGATCGCGACAGGGGCCAATGTCAGCGTTGTCTTCGTGCCGCCGCGCTTCGCCCAGGCGGCGGTCGAGGAGGCGGTCGACGCCGAGATCCCGCTCTGCGTCGTCATCACTGAGGGCATCCCGGTCCACGACACGGCGAAGTTCTTTCAGTACGCCGTCAACGCCGGTACGACCCGGATCATCGGGCCCAACTGCCCGGGCATCATCTCGCCCGGAGTGTCTAACGCGGGCATCATCCCCGCCGATATCACCGGTCCAGGACCGATTGGCCTCGTATCGAAGTCGGGGACGCTCACCTACCAGATGATGTACGAGTTGAACGACATCGGCTTCTCCACCTGTGTGGGCATCGGAGGCGACCCGATCATCGGCACGACGCACATCGACTGCCTCGCAGCGTTCGAAGCAGATCCGGCGACAGAGGCCATCGTCATGATCGGCGAGATCGGCGGGGACGCGGAAGAGCGGGCTGCGGCCTTCATCGCCGACAACGTCACCAAGCCCGTTGTGGGCTACGTCGCGGGATTCACGGCTCCCGAGGGCAAGACCATGGGTCACGCAGGCGCGATCGTGTCGGGATCTTCTGGCACCGCCGCTGCCAAGAAAGACGCCCTCGAATCCGTCGGCGTCCGCGTGGGCCAGACGCCGAGCGAGGCCGCCCGCCTCATGCGCGCGATCCTGCGCGGCTGAGTGACGAGCTGAGGCGAATGGGGTCTATGGGACCCCTGGGTTACACGTTGCCCGCGTGCCGTTACGGCAGTCCTGGGGAATCGACTGACAGTCTTGGTGGGTGAGCCTCACCGCACGCCCGAGCGCCCCGACCCGCAGGGTCGGCCGCGGTGTGCCCGGGGGCCCGACCCGAGAGGCGGCGACCCCGCTGCCGCTCGTTGTCTCGGGTGCCGTCGCAGGTGGTGCCGCGGCGCTGCTGAGCTATCTCGCGCTCGCGGTGATTGCTCTCGGCGCCTGGATGCTCGATCCGTCGGGTGCGCAGGAGTGGTCACAGATGCTCGAGGCCGCCTCAGGGGCCTGGCTCGCGGGCCTGGGCGTGGCCCCAACGGTGGGCGGCATCACCGTCACCTTGCTCCCGATCGGCTTCGCTCTCGTGCCGATCATCGGTCTCGCGGGGGCTGCGCGCTGGGCTACCGAGGCCTCTGCCGTCGCGCGCAGGGGAGAGGCGTTCGCGGTGGCAGTCTCAGGCGCCATCGCCTTCGCCGGTGTCGCAGCGTTGATCGCGTCTCTCTCCCGCAGCCTGGCAGTGTCAGCGGCGACGGCTGCCCCGGTGTGCGGCGTGCTTGCCTTCGTGGTGATCCTCACCGTGGTCATGAGCCGTGCTCGCCTCGTGTCCTGGGGCTCGATCCCGCCGCTGTTGCGCGACGGACTGGCGTCGAGCGCAGTCGCCCTCGCAACCCTGGTCGCCCTCTCGGCAATCCTCCTCGCTGTCTCGGTCGTCGCGCACGCGAGTGAGATGAACGCACTCCTCGTGGAGTTGGATCCCGGGTTGTCAGGTGCCGTGCTCCTCGCCGTGCTGTCGTTGGGCTACCTGCCCACGGCGATCGTGTGGTCAATGGCCTATGTCGTGGGTCCCGGCGTGACGGTGGCGGTGGGCACGTCGGTGTCCGCCTTTGCCGAACCCGCCACAGCCACCCTGCCGGGATTCCCCCTCCTGGCGGCGTTGCCGGGCTCCGCTCCGGCCGGGGCAGCCGCTCTGCCTGGTCTCGTGCTCGCGGTGGGCGTGCTCGCTGGCCTATTCCTGCGCGCCCGTGGTCACACGGGTGTCCAGGGCGCACTCGCTGCCGCGATAACCGCGGCCTTCACGTGCGCGGCCCTTGCGATCGTCGCCTGGTTGACGTCCGGGTCGATAGGAACGACCTCGCTTCAGGGCCTCGGACCCTCGCCGCTGTGGCTCGGCGCGATCGGCGGAGCACTGGTGGGCGCCGGCGCGCTTGGGGCGGCCGCCTGGCCGGCGAGGAGGGTCGATGTCTAGCCCGGTGCGCACTCCCGCACGCCGACGTACCTCGCGGACGGCGAAGCCACCCGTGTTGCTCGCACCGATGTCCCGTCGCGTGACGGGAGCAGCCATTGACATGGCACTCCTCATCTTCCTTGCCGGCACGTCCGCGTCCCTGCTGGAGCGCTTGACCGCAGGCGTGACAAGGGTGCGGATCGATGAGGAATCCGGGCAGCGCGCCGTCGAAGCTGGATTGTCGCTGCCGCTGTGGCTACCCCTTGCGCTGCTCGTCACGTTTACCGCGGCCTACACGATCGTCCTTATGGCCGTCTTCGGACGCACCCTCGGTGGCTGGGCCGTCGGCATTCGCTGCGTGCGAGCCGACACCGGTGGCCGGCCCAGATGGTCCCTGTCGGTCCGTCGCTGGTTTCTCCTCTACGGCGCTGCGGGACTCCTCGCCTTCGCTCCCGTGATCGGTCCCTTCGCGTGGGTCATCACCCTGGTCGTGGGCCTGTCTCCCCTGTGGGACGCGACGCAGCGTCTGCGCGGCTACGCCGATCACCTCGGTCACGACATCGTCGTCCTCACCCCGCGGGGTGCGGGCCGTCCCTGACGGGCCCACCCGACGGTAGGGTCGGCGCGTGCGCTCCCGGATCGTCGTCCTCGTCTCCGGCGGCGGGACAAACCTGCAGGCACTCCTGGATGCTGATCAGAGCGTCTACGACATCGTCGGTGTCGTTGCCGATCGCGAAGGCATTGCCGGCATCGATCGATCGCGGGCCCGCGGCATACCGACGACGATCGTGGATCCGACAGCATTCGCCCAGCGCTCTGATTGGGATGCCGAACTCGCTCACGTCCTCGCAGGATTCGACCCGCACTGGGTCGTGTGCGCTGGCTTCATGAGGATCCTGGGGCCTGACGTCCTGCGCGCATTCCCCCAGCGGATCGTCAACACCCATCCCGCGCTCCTGCCGTCCTTCCCCGGAGCACACGGTGTGCGAGATGCGCTGGACTACGGCGTGGGCCTCACCGGGTGCACGGTGCACCTGGTCGATGAAGGGGTAGACACGGGTCCGATCCTGGCTCAGGAGGCGGTCGCGGTCAGACGCGATGATGACGAGACGAGCCTGCACGAGCGCATCAAGGTGGTGGAGCGCGACCTCCTCGTGGATATCGTGACTCGGCTATGCGAATTCGGCTGCACCGTTGACGGCAGAAAGGTGACTATTCCGTGAGCACAGGAGACGAGCGCCGCCCTATCAGGCGGGCCCTGGTGTCGGTCTACGACAAGGCGGGCCTGACCGAGTTGGCGACCGCGCTGCATGCCTCGGGGGTCGAGATCGTCTCCACGGGCTCGACGGCCGCGCGGATCGAAGAGGCCGGCGTACCCGTCACCGCGGTATCGGAGCTCACCGGATTCCCGGAGTGCCTGGACGGACGTGTGAAGACCCTGCATCCGCGCGTACACGCGGGGCTGCTCGCGGATCAGCGGGACCCCGACCACGTCGCACAACTGGAGCAGCTCGACATCGCGCCCTTCGAACTTGTCGTTGTCAACCTCTACCCCTTCACGAGCACGGTCGCGTCTGGAGCGGCACCGGAGGAGTGCATCGAGCAGATTGACATTGGTGGCCCCGCGATGGTGCGGGCATCGGCCAAGAATCACGCGAGCGTCGCGGTAGTCGTCGATCCTGAGCGCTACGCCGACGTCATCAAGGCTGTGGCGGCTGGCGGATTCACGCTGGATGAGCGTCGTCGACTCGCCGCCGAGGCCTTCGCTCACACCGCGTCCTACGACGTCGCGGTCGCCACGTGGATGGGCAACGTCGTCGCACCGGACGGATCGGGATTCCCCTCATGGCTCGGGCAGG
The DNA here is from genome assembly GCA_041164085.1 of Actinomycetota bacterium. Lineage (GTDB taxonomy): Bacteria > Actinomycetota > Actinomycetes > S36-B12 > S36-B12 > Mxb001. The sequence goes on along the minus strand of JBEAQC010000034.1, from coordinate 4,278 downwards.
CATGGCAGCGCCAGGATGTGCTTCGCTACGGCGAGAATCCGCATCAGACGGCCGCTGTCTATGCAGCTGACTTCTCGCGGCCCGGGCTTGCTCGAGCCGAGCAGCTGCACGGCAAGGAAATGTCGTACAACAACTACGTTGATGCCGATGCTGCCTGGCGTGCGGCTTATGACCACGGGCTGCCGGCTGTCGCGATCATCAAGCACGCCAATCCGTGTGGAATCGCCGTCGGCGCCGATATCGCCGATGCCTACGAGAAGGCCTTTGCCACCGATCCCGTTTCGGCATTCGGTGGCGTCGTAGCGGCGAATCGCCCCGTCACCATGGCTATGGCGCAGGCTATGGCGGATGTCTTTACCGAGGTTGTGGTCGCCCCGGACTTCGATGGCGATGCCCTCGCGATGCTGACAGAGCGCAAAGGCCTGCGCATCCTGCGGACCCAGCCGCGTCCAGAGCGCGGATGGGTTGATCTGCGGCCCATCTCCGGTGGCGTGCTGCTCCAGGGCGCGGATGATCTGCGTGCCGACGGAGACGATCCGGCGACGTGGCGACTGGTCGCCGGTGCGGCTGTCGACGCCCCGACCATGGAGGATCTTGCCTTTGCCTGGCGCGCCGTCCGGGCACCCAAGTCCAACGCGATCCTCCTGGCCAAGGACGGGGCTGCCGTGGGGATCGGCATGGGCCAGGTCAACCGTGTCGATGCCGCGCGACTCGCTGTCTCGCGCGCGGGTGAGGACCGGGCGCGTGACTCGGTGGCCGCATCCGATGCCTTCTTCCCCTTCCCCGACGGCCTAGAGGTACTCCTGGCGGCGGGAGTCAAAGCCATCGTGCAGCCCGGCGGATCCGTGCGCGATGACGAGGTCATTGCAGCCGCTGAAGCCGCGGGGGCCAGCATGTATCTCACCGGCACGCGCCACTTCTTCCACTGAGCGTGCATGCCTGAGACCCGACTTCGCCAGCCGCGATCGCGCATGGGCGTGATCGCTGGCGTGACGGCGCTCACGGTCGGTGCCCTCACGGCCTTGCAGTCCCGTGTCAACGGCGAACTCGCGGATATGACCGACAGCGGGTTGCAGGCGGCGCTCGTCAGCTTCGGCAGCGGCTGGATCCTGCTCTCCGTCATCCTGCTCGCTACGCCGAGCGTGCGCCGAGGGCTCGCTGATGTGGGCCACGCCGTCCGCGCGGGCACGCTGCGCTGGTGGCAGGTCTTGGGCGGACTCCTCGGCGGCTTCTTCGTCGCCGTGCAAAGTGCCACGGTGCCGGTCGTTGGCGTGGCCATCTTCACCGTCGCCGTGGTTGCCGGGCAGGTGTCCAACAGCCTCGTGGTCGACCGCGTCGGGCTGGGTCCGGCTGGTCGACAGAGTGTGACGCCCACGCGGGTCATCGCTGCGATCCTTGCGCTCGCTGCTGTGGCAGTGGCGGTATCCGATCGCTTCGATGGCGCGGCTGAGGGCTCCCTGCTGGCGGTGGCAGCCGCTCTCGTCGCTGGCCTTGCCATCGCCGTGCAGCAAGCCATCAACGGACGCGTGGGTGCCGCGGCACGCAATGCGTGGACAGCTGCATGGGTCAACTTCACACTCGGGACCGTGATGCTGAGCGTCGCGCTAGGACTTGCGTGGGGGCTCACCGAGTTCGACCCCGGGGCATTGCCCACAGGTCCCTGGTGGGTCTACATCGGCGGCTCCATCGGGGTGCTCTTCATCGCAGCCGCTGCATGGGTCGTGCAGCGACTCGGGGTGCTGCTCTTCGCCTTGCTCGCGATCACCGGTCAGCTCATCGGAGCGCTGGTCCTCGACTGGCTCTTGCCCGCTGACGGCGTCTACGTCCACCTGACCCTCGTACTCGGCGTGGCCCTGGCTGGCATCGCGGTCGCCGTGGGTAGCGCATCCTCCTGGGGTCCCCGACGCGATCGTCCCCGCCCGCACTAGGTTTCGGGACCATGACTGCGACGATCCTCGATGGCAAAGCGACCGCGGCTGCGGTGAAGGCCTCCCTCGCCTCACGTGTGAGCACGCTCCGTGAGCGCGGAATCACACCGGGACTGGCCACCGTCTTGGTCGGTGACGACCCCGGCAGCCACGCGTACGTCGGCGGCAAGCACAGGGACTGCGCCGAGGTGGGAATCGCGTCCATCCGCGTCGATCTGCCGGCGACATCGACGCAGGCAGAGGTCGAGGCAGAGGTGCGCCGACTCAACGATGACCCGGCCGTGACCGGCTACATCGTCCAACTTCCCTTGCCGAAGGGGCTCGACAGCAATCGCGTGCTGGAGATCATGGACCCGGCGAAGGATGCGGATGGCCTGCATCCCATGAACCTCGGTCGCCTTGTCCTCGGCATCGATGCTCCCCTGCCATGCACTCCGCGAGGCATCGTGGAGTTGCTTCGCGCCTACGAGGTGCCGATCGCAGGAGCCGAGGTGTGCATCGTCGGTCGAGGGATCACCGTGGGTAGGCCTCTGGGGCTGCTCCTCACACGCCGCCAGGAGAACGCCACCGTGACGCTGTGCCACACCGGAACCACCGACATGTCGGCGCACATCGCGGCCGCGGACATCGTGGTGGCTGCAGCGGGTGTCCCGCACATGGTCACACCGGACATGGTCAAGCCTGGCGCGGCCCTTGTCGATGTGGGAATCACTCGCACGGAGGATGGGCTCGTGGGCGATATTGATCCGGCGTGCGCCGAGGTGGCCGCGTGGATCGCCCCCATGCCCGGCGGGACCGGCCCCATGACCCGGGCCATGCTCATTGCCAATGTCGTCGAGGCGGCCGAGCGGCCGTAGGCTGACGTCATGTCGGGCATGGCTGAGGTCCATCGTCTGCCGTCGCGGCGGCGGCGCTGGTGGACGCAGTGGCCCATTGCGGTCGTCCTCGTGGGAGTGGCGGTGTCGCTCACCATTGTGGCGCTCGACCACTTCCGCATTGGCTCACTCATGCTTGGAGCTAGCCTCGTCCTCGCGTTCGTGCTGAGACTCGTGCTGCCCAGCGACCGGGTCGGTCTGCTCGCCGTGCGCTCCAAGTCAGTCGATCTCGTGGTCCTCGGGATCCTGGCTGCTGCACTCGTGGTCTTTGCGCTGTGGGTGCCGCCCCCTGCGTGAGGCCTGACCCGCTCGGGGACTAGCGTGGTGCTCGTCCCCGACCGAGGAGATTCACGTGTCTCGCACGCCCGTCAACGTCGCTGTCACCGGGGCCGCTGGCCAGATCGGCTATGCGCTCCTCTTCCGCATCGCGTCAGGTCAGTTGCTGGGCCCTGATGTGCCGGTACGCCTGCGGATGCTGGAGATCACACCGGCGCTCAAGGCGGCTGAGGGCACCGCGATGGAGTTGGACGACTGCGCATTTCCGCTGCTCGATGGCATCGACATCACGGATGACCCGCGAGTCGCTTTTGATGGCGTCAACATCGCTCTGCTCGTCGGTGCTCGGCCCCGCGGTCCTGGTATGGAGCGACGCGACCTGCTCGAGGCCAACGGCGGCATCTTCAAGCCGCAGGGCGAGGCACTTAACGCCGGCGCGGCAGACGACGTACGCATTCTCGTCGTCGGCAACCCGGCCAACACCAACGCGCTCATCGCACAGGCGCACGCGCCGGATATCCCGCGAGATCGGTTCACCGCCATGATGCGCCTCGACCACAATCGAGCACTCAGCCAACTCGCTCAGCGCACAGGCGTGGGCGTTTCCGATGTCCGCAAGGTGACCGTGTGGGGCAATCACTCGGCGTCGCAGTATCCCGACATCACCCACGCGACGGTCAGGGGCCAGGCCGCCGCCGGGGTCGTCGATGACCCCGCCTGGGTTGCCGACGTCTTCATCCCCACTGTGGCCAAGCGCGGCGCGGCGATCATCGACGCTCGAGGAGCGTCCTCCGCGGCCTCCGCGGCCAATGCCGCCATCGATCACGTGCACGACTGGGTGCTGGGCACCCCGGATGGCGACTGGGTCTCCGCCGGCGTGCCATCGGACGGCTCCTACGGCATCCCGGAGGGCATCATCTCCGGCTTCCCGTGCGTGTCCCGCAACGGGACGTGGGAGATCGTGCAGGGCCTGGAGATCGACGATTTCTCGCGAGTGCGCATCGACGCCTCCGTGGCCGAACTGCAGGAAGAGCGCGACGCCGTCGCTGCTCTCGGCCTGCTCTAGTCCTCGTACCACCGCACTAGATCCCACTGACAGGAGAGAGTTAGCCCGTGGCAAAGATCAAGGTGATCAATCCGGTCGTCGAACTCGACGGCGATGAGATGACACGCATCATCTGGCAGTTCATCAAGGACCA
>JBEAQC010000033.1:0-3209 GCA_041164085.1 Actinomycetota bacterium | reverse complement strand
GCGCCCATGTTGACGTCGAGCATCATCGCCCCGCCCGCGATCTGCTGCGCCACGTCGATCTCGACGGCCGAGAGGTCCTCGACGCGCAGCTGCTCCTGGAACTTCTTGCGACCCGTGGGATTGATCCGCTCGCCGATGATGCAGAACGGCTGATCGGGACCGATCGTCACGGACGCGGTCGCGGAGCGAAGGACGGTGTGCATGGGACTCCTATCCCGAGGTGGTGCCGGCGGCGGACGCCACCGGGTCAGAGGTCGATGCGAAGGCCGGACCGATGCCGAGATCGCGTACAAGCCGCTCAAGTGAGCCGTCGTGGCGGAAGTCGGTGAGGTGGATGCCCGAGACGCCCGGGAGCGAGAGCGCGTGGCGGCTGAGTTCGAGGGTGAGCTGGTAGGACTCCTCGGCGATCGCGTCCTTGTCACCGGCTCCCGCGACACGGGCGATCATGTCCGCCGGGATGGAGATGCCGGGCACCGACTCGTCCATGAAGGACAGCGCCTTCGCGGACTTGGTCAGCACGACGGTCGGAAGTAGCGCGGTGGTGCGAGTGACCCCGTGCTCAACGCAGCCGGCGACGAAGGATTCCAGGCGCTCGGGGTAGTAGCCGATCTGAAGCTGGAGGAATCGGGCTCCAGCCTCGGCCTTCTTGAGTGCGCGCAGCACGCGGTAGTCCAGTGGAGGGGCGAAGGGATTCTCCACAGCGCCGACGAAGAGCGCGGGCGGCTGCTTGATGGCGCGGCCCGACAGGTAGTGCCCCTCGGCGAGGCCACTGGCCACCTTGACCAACTGGGTGCTGTCCAGGTCGAAGACACGGCGTGCCTCCGGCTCATCACCCGCGGTGACGTCGTCGCCGGTGAGGCAGGCGATGTTCTCGATGCCAAAGAGGCTCGCGCCCATGATGTCGGCCTGCATTGCGATGCGGTTCTTGTCGCGGCAGACGACCTGCATGATCGGCTCGAGCCCGAACTGCGACATCGCGATGGCGATGGACGTGTTGGATGCGTGCGCGTGGGCGGCGGGGTTGTCCGTCGCATTGACGGCGTCGACAAAGGGCCGCAGCTCGTTGGCCGCCTTCTCGACCGCGGCGAGGCCGCCACCGTCGATGCTGGGGAATTCCGCCGTCACGACGGGGCGGCTGCCTTCGGCGAGGAGAGTGGCGAGGCGGCTCATGAGTGGAAGCCCTCCGGGAGCGTGGTCGGCTCGTCGATCTCGACCATGCTCGCGCCGGGGACGGCGGAGAAGCGCTCCTGCGCGCCGCCCTGCCAGCCGGCCGGCGTACGCCGGTCTCGACCATTGACGAGGTTGATCCATGAGGACGTGCCCTTGAGTCGGTTGTCTACGGGCGGGCGGAGGTCGTTGAACTCCTCCTCCCAGTGGTGCGGATTGATCGGGGAGTGGGCGCGCTCCTCGGCCTTGACCCAGACGCAGCGCATCTCCGGCTTGACCTCGCAGTGACCGTCCTCCCGGACGCCGCCGCACGGGCCGTTGCGCAGGGTCTTGGGGCAGGTCATCGGGCACGTCATGCCGGTCGAGTGCAGGACGCACTGGCCGCACATGCGGCAGTCCCACACGGGCTTCTTGACCGCGTGCTCGATGAGGGGGAGGAGCTTGGGCACGGTCAGCCGGCTCGCTTGGCGGCGACGAACTCCTTGGCGCGACGTACCGCTGTGGCGGCGTCGGCGGCGTACCCGTCGGCCCCGCAGACATCGGCATACTCCTGGGTGACCGGGGCGCCTCCGACCATGATGACGACCTTGTCGCGAAGGCCGGCCTTCTCGATGGCGTTGATGTTGGCCTTGAACATCGGCATCGTCGTGGTGAGGAAGGCGGACATGCCGACGATGTCCGGCTGATGCTCCTCGATCGCCGCGACGAATTTCTCCGGCGGCACCTGCACGCCGAGATCGATCACGGTGAAGCCGGCCCCCTCGAGCATGATGTTGACGAGGTTCTTGCCAATGTCGTGTACGTCGCCCTTGACCGTGCCCATGAGGAAGGTGCCGACACTTTCGACACCGCCCTGCGCGAGCAATGGGCGCAGCAGGTCGAGTGCACCGGCCATCGCCTTGCCCGCAATGAGCATCTCGGGGACGAACCAGTCGCCGCGTTCGAAACGAGCACCCACCTCTTCCAGTGAGGGGATGAGCGCCTCGAAGAGCATCCGCTCGGGCGGCAGACCACTATCGATGCCGGCCTGGGTGAGTTCGAGCACGGCCGGCTTGTTGCCGACCATGGTCTCGTCGTAGAGGCCCTTGAGGATCTCGTCGGGGGTCATGCGGCGCCTGCCTTTCGTGCGGTGTCGCTGGATGATTCGTGAGTGGGGCAAAGAGCGGCTGAGATCTGTGCTGCTGTGTCGAGCAGAGCCCGTGCGACCCCGGCGATCTCGACGGGGGTGAGCCGCACGCCGGGGCCCGAGACCGAGACCGCGGCGACGACGGTGTCGTCAGCCGATCGGATCGGAGCCGCGATGGCGACGAGCCCAGGCTCGAGTTCGCTGTCGACCACGGCCACGCCTTCGGCGCGCACACGGTCGAGTGCCACCTCGAGGTCGGCGCGGGAGGTGATCGTGCGCTCGGTCAGTCTCGGCAGGCGCCCAGGAGGCAGCGGGGTCCCGAAAGCGAGGAACACCCTGCCGAGGGCGCTGCAGTGGAAGGGGACGGGCCGGTCCAGCCAGTTGACCGCGCCGAGCATGTACGTCGAGTCAACCTGAGCGATCTGGCGCACCTCGCCGCCCACGGGGACGGCGAGATTGACGGTCTCGCCGGTGAACTCGCCGAGCGCGTCGAGGAACGGTTGGGCGATGCGGAGCAGGTCATCCTCCGGACGGACCGATAGGGCGTAGTCGGTGATGGCCGCGCCGGGCTGCCAGGCGCCCGAAGCCGTGCGCTGGAGGAGGCCGTTGCGTTCCAGGCTTGTGGTGAGCCGCGACAGCGTGCTCTTGGGGAGTTCGGTGCGGGCGATCAGGTCGGCGAAGGTCACCGGCTCAGTCGAGCCGAGAACAGCGATGAGTACGGCGGAGGCGCGGTCGACCGCCTGTGTGCCGACGACGGCTGCCATGGGGCCACCTCCCGTCCGCATGTCGCGTTCTCAGAGTTCCACAATATGGAACCCAACTTCCAAAAGTGGAGTGTAGGATCACCGAACCCACCGGTCAAGGCGAATCCGGTCACGGACTATCGGGAGAGTCGATGTTCGAGAACACCATGCCG
>JBEAQC010000032.1:0-17161 GCA_041164085.1 Actinomycetota bacterium | reverse complement strand
CCTGATCTAGCGATCGAGCGATCGAGCGATGGCCGCGACATCATCAGGACCGATGCCGCAGCAGCCACCGACGAGAGCAAGTCCGGGCACCTCTCGCCACGTGGCCACGAGGTCGGCGCCGACGCCGGTGGCATTGCCCGCCCAACCCGAATCCGGTGACCACGCCTGCCCGGCATTGGGATACGCGATCAGGCGCGGAGCGCCCGCGTCAGCAAGGCGGGCGAGCACGCCGTGCACGAGCTCAGGAGCGCTGCAGTTGACCCCTACCGCCCGGATGGAGGACGCGTCCCGCACGGCCTCGACGAGGTCCTCGATGGGCTGGCCGGCAGAGGTGTGGGCGGAGTCCGCGCAGGTCATCGTGAGCCATGCCGGGAGATCAGGATGACCTCGCAGCACCTCGACGAGCGCGTCGACCTCATCCAGATCGGGCACCGTCTCGATGGCGAGCAGGTCCGGCGACGCCGACATCAGGACTTCGAGGCGCTCGGAGTGGAAGTCGATGAGCCGCTCGCGTGAGACGCCGTATCTCCCCCGATACTCGCTCCCGTCGTGACGGATGGCGCCGAAGGGCCCCACGCTCGCCGCCACCAGGGCGTCACTGCCTGCGACTGCTTCACGCGCGAGTTCGACCGAGGCACGGAGCGCAGCATCGGCAGCGTCTGCCGTTCGGCCGACGGCGACGAAGCCCTCCCGTGAGACCTGGTAGCTCGCGGTCACGACGACGTGCGCACCGGCATCGGCGTACGCGCGGTGGACCGCGCCAATCTCAGCGGGAGAGTCGGCCAGGATTCGGGCCGACCACAGCGTGTCACCGAGGTCATGGCCCCTGGCCTCGAGTTCGGTCGCCAGGCCGCCGTCGATGGGGCGCACGCCGCCATCGAAGAGGTCGTCGACGGAGATCAGATGTAGTCCTCGAGTGCGGCTGGGGTCAGCCCCTGGGCCTTGCCGAGCTCGAGGACCTTCTGCAGGCCCACCTCCATGCCGTCCACCCAGTGGAGCAGGACGATGTCACCGGCCTTGATCGGTGGCGTCCAGTATTCGATCTGGTTGTCGTCCGTCACGACGACATTCCACAGCACGATGCGGTTGATCCCGCACTGCTCGGCGTACTTCAGGACCTCAGGGTCCTTGGGCCCCGCACCGTAGGGCGGGCGAAGCATCCAGGGCGTGTAGCCGAATTGCTTGTCGAACCTGTCCTGCGTCTCGCAGATCTCCCACTCGACATCAGTCGCAGGGTCATCGAGTGCCCCGTGGACCATGGTGTGGTTCTGCACCGATCCACCGAAGGCGGTGGCGGCCTCGAAGTAGTCGGTCTTGTTGCGGACGGCGTATTCCGTGAGGAATGCCGTCACCGGGATCTGGTTGCGCTCGATGAAGTCGAGGACGGTCGGCGAGTCCACGAGACCATCGTCGATGGTGATGAAGAACACCGGGTCATCCGTCTCGACCCAATTGAGCACCTGGAGGTCAGAGTCGGACACGTTCGTCTCGCTGCGACCCGATTGCCCTTCCGCAAGGGTTTCGCTGCCGAATTCCAGGGAGTCGTCGAGCGCCGCGACGTAGGCGTCGTCACTCGGCGTGGGCAGGGGAGCGGGCGCACTTGAGGTCGCCATAGCGGTGGCGCTCGGTAAGGCCGTCACCTCGGTAGCAGCCGCCGGCTCAGGCGAAGAAGTCACGGCGCCGACGGCGAAGCCCGCAGTCCCCGCGACGAGGAATGCGACAGCGACGGCAATACCGGGTGCGAAGTCCCGGACCCGGGAGGACGAACTCACCCCTCGACGATACCCGCCGCACCGCGGTGAAGCCCGCCGCGCGCGGGTGTGGCGATGATCTCCCCCACCGGCATCGAGGAGTCTGCCCCGATACCCGGAGACGAGGGGGCGCGACCGCGCTCAACCAGGGCCGCGCCGAGCGCAGCAACCATCGCCCCGTTATCCGTGCACAGGCTCGGCGGCGGGATGCGCACATCCAGGTGAGCCGCTCGGTCCTCGAGCATGGTCCGCAACCGCGAGTTGGCAGCCACGCCACCGCCGACCACGAGCGTGCCGATGCCGCTGTCCGCGCAGGCGCGCAGTGCCTTGGTGACGAGCACGTCCGCTACCGCCTCCTGGAAGGCGGCTGCCACATCGGCCACCGGCACGTGACGACCGTCGTCCTGAGCCGACCGGATCCACCGGCTCACCGCCGTCTTCAGGCCGGAGAACGAGAAATCGAGGCGATGCTCGTCATCGTCTCGGGCGGTGGTGAGTCCACGGGGGAAGTCGATCGACGCAGGGTCACCGCCTCGGGCAACCCGATCGATGTGCGGGCCACCCGGGAACGGAAGGCCCAGGAGGCGAGCGACCTTGTCGAAGGCCTCCCCCGCCGCATCATCGAGTGTCGCGCCCAGCGGGCTGACGTCCAAGGTCACATCGTTGACACGCAGGAGGGATGTGTGACCGCCGGAGACCAGCAGGGCAATCGCGGGCTCGGGAATGTCGCCGTGCACCAGTCGATCGACGGCGACATGCGCGGCCAGGTGGTTGACCCCGTAGAGGGGTCGGTCGAGCGCGACCGAGAGTGCCTCGGCAGCGCTGACGCCGACGAGAAGGGCGCCGACGAGCCCGGGACCCGAGGTCACCGCGACCGCATCGACATCGGCCAGGCTGACGCCGGCCTCATCGAGCGCCCGATCCAACGTGGCGTCGAAGGACTCCAGGTGCGCTCGGCTCGCCACCTCGGGCACGACCCCGCCGAACCTCGCCTGCTCGTCAACACTCGATGCGACGGCGTCCGCTAGCAGGGTTCGTCCCCGGACAAGGGCGACACCCGTCTCATCACACGACGTCTCGATGCCGAGCACGAGGGGTGCGTCGGTCACGACGGCCTCCGGCGCATGATGAGGGCGTCCTCGCCCGATCCGTAGTAGTCAGCTCGGCGGGCGATCACTTCGAAGCCTTCAGACCGGTAGAGCGCGATCGCCTCGACTCCGTCGGCGCGCACCTCAAGCAGCACTTCACGGCAGTCGGACGCCTCCGCGATCTCGAGTAGTCGCGTGAGCATCGCTCGAGCGATGCCCCTCCGCCGGTGCGCTGGCGCGACGGCGATCGTCTGGACGTCCGCGGTCGGCCGGCGCGCCATGAGCCCCGCGTAGCCGACGATGCGCTCGTCATGGCGCACGACGACATAGGTGCGATCGGGCTGAGCCAACTCGGACCAGAACTGTGCGGGGCTCCACGCGGTCGCGTCGAAGACATCCCGCTCGATCTCCATGATCGCGTCGATATCCCACCAGCGCATTGCCTCGATCACGCCGGCACCGCGTCCGGGCGGCGGAGATAGAGCGGCAGCGCCGGCAGCAGCACAAGTCCAGCCGCAGCCATCTCCGACAGTGCCGTCGCGGTGGGTCCACCCGTGCCCGCGGCGGCATCCTCAGGCCATCTGCGATCCGCAGGGAGCGGCTCACCGGCCGCGAGCTGAGCGTGCACGAGCTCACACAGGATGGCGGCGGACGGGTAGGCCGAGACGTCGACGCCATCGACGTCTCCCACGACCCGACCGACCCTCGGGTAGTCACTGTCTGGCAGCACGAGCGGACCCTCGAGGCGTTGCCCCTCTGCGTCGTACGTCGCCCACGCGACTTCGACGCGTCGAGAGCGCGTGACCACCGTCATCCCGTCCGCGCCCGGCGGGTCGGCAAAGCCGCCCCTGTCAGGCTGGCACGCCTGCGCGCGAGCGATCACGTCCAATGTCATGGCGCCGACAACAGGGATATCGAGCGCGTGGGCCATCGCCCGCGCAAAGGACACCCCGACCCGCAGGCCGGTGAAGGGTCCCGGACCGACTCCCACGGCGATGAGATCGAGGTCGGCAGGAGTCGTGTCCGATGCCGCCAGCACCTCGCGGACGAGGGCAGGCAGCACCTCCGCGTGTCGACGTGGGTCTCGATGGGACACCTCGGACATGACACGACCCTGCGCATCGGTGACAGCGACCGCGGTCGAAGCCGTCGCTGTGTCGATGCCGAGGATGCGCACGTCCACACCCTAGGCCGGTGCAGGCAGGCTCGCCGCGAGCCGCGCGATCGCCGCCGGATCCCAGCGCGGGCCGTAGAAGGTGATGTGGGCGCGGCGCCCGTCGCCCACGGCATCCATCCTGATGTCGAGCCGACTGTCACTCAGGTGCTCGACGACCCCTGAGCCCCATTCGATGACGGCGACGGCCTGCTCGATGTCGAGGTCGAGGTCGTCTACCTCGGCCGGCGAGGACAGTCGGTAGGCATCCACGTGCAGCAGCTCCGGGCCTTCGACCTCTGTCGGGTGGTGACGCGCGATGACGAACGTGGGGCTCGTGACGGGACCGCGCACTCCCAGGCCGGCACCGATCCCTCGGGTCAACGTCGTCTTGCCAGCACCGAGATCTCCCGTCAGCACCACGAGGTCGCCCGCTCGTAGGTGCGCGGCGATCGCTCGACCGAGGTCCTCCGTGGCGCGGGCCTCGGTCAGATCCACCTGCAGGTCGGCGGTCATGCCACGCGCTCGACGAGGGCGCGTAGGTACTTGTTGACAGCCTGCACCGCCTCGAGGGTGAGCATGTGCCCCACCCCCGGCAGGATGACGAGTTCGGCCGATGGGATGTGCCGGACGATCTCGTAGCTGTGACCGACCGGCGTCAGCAGATCCGAGTCCCCCACCATGACGAGGATGTCGCAGCGCTCGAGCACGTGCAGGGCACGCACCTTGTCGTGACCTTGGAGCGCAGGCAGGAGGTCAGCGAGCACATCGACCGGCGTCCCCGCGATGAGATCCGATACGAGGCGAGTGCCGTCGGGAGGCACCGTCGAGCCGAAGGCGTAGGCGCGGGTAACGAGGAGACCTAGATCGCTGGAGGACCTTCGTGCACGCTCGACCAACGACGACACCGGGCCGTCGGACTCAAGGGCTGCGCCGATCGAAGGCGCAACGCGATGCGCGAGACGAGCGACCGGGCGCGGCAGGCCTAGATCGACGTCGGCGATTCCGCCGGCTGATGTCGCCAGCAGCGCGACACCCTTGACTCGCTCGCCGAAAATCTCGGGCCGTTCGTCGGCGAGCGCCATGATCGTCATGCCGCCCATGGAGTGGCCGACCAGCACGATGGCCCCTTCGGGTGCAACGCTGTCGATGACGCAGCCGAGGTCCTGCCCGAGACGCTCGATTGTCGTTCCGGGTGCTCCCCGCTGAGAACCGCCGTGTCCGCGCTGGTCCCACAGGACCATGCGCGCAACACCGCGCAGGGCTTCGCGTTGCCCCGGCCACGAGTCGAGCGAGAGCCCGTATCCATGCGTGAAGATCACCGTGGGTGACCCGGCCGGAGCGTCATCAGCTTCCTCCACGACGTGGAGTGCGACGCCGTCGTCGGTGATGACATCGCGGGAACGCCCGGTCGGCGATTCGATGCCGACGAACTCGGGCGCATGGAGGCGACGCGTCGCGAGGCGCTCAGCCACGGCGCCGACTGCGACGCCCGCCGCCAGGATGCCGAGGGCTGCGAGACCCTTGGCGCCCCTGCCCACATCGACCATGCTCACCCCTCGACGTAGCGACGCGGCACCCGAGGCCCCACGCGCGTGACGATCTCGTAGCCGATCGTGTCATCCCAGGAGGCCCACTCGGTCGCGGTGGGTTCGCCAGTGTGACCTGGCCCCCAGACGATGACGTCATCACCTGGCTGGACGGGATCGTCACCGACATCGACGATGACCTGGTCCATGGCAATCCGGCCGACGACCGGATGCCGTCGTCCCGCGATGGCGACGTGAGCCTTGCGCGCGGTGCGGGGCACTCCGTCGGCATAGCCCACGGGGACCAGAGCGAGGGTGGTCTCGCGCGGTGCCCGCCACGTGAGGTTGTACGAGGCCCCGTGACCTGCGGGCACACGCTTGGTCGTCGCCACCGAAGCGCGCAAAGTCATCACCGGTCGCAGCGGACCCATGTCGATGGCCGGACCGGGTGCGATGCCGTACGCCGCGATCCCGATCCTGACCAGGTCGTAGCGCGTGTCCGGCCGGGCAAGTGCGGCTCCGCTGGAGGCGAGGTGACGCACCTCGGGGTCGACTCCCGCCGCGACCGATTGAGCGAGAGCACGTTCGAAGGCAGCCACCTGCGCGTCGGTGTCGGGGGAATCCGGCACGTCGGCGCTCGCAAGGTGAGACCAGATCCCGACGACGTTAACCCGAGGCTCCCGCATCGCGCGGTCGAGGAGTTGCTCCCAGAGCGCGGGTGGGCAGCCCCCGCGCCCGAGCCCGGTATCGACCTTGAGATGGATACGAGCGACACTGCCGGCGCCATCAGCGGCACGCACGACGTCATCGAGCATGCCCAGGCTGCCGACTCCGAGATCGATGTCGCTCGCGACGCAGTCCTGCAGGCCGGGGTCTCCGGGCGCATAGAGCCATGCGAGCACCCGGCCTCGATCCCCATCTGCCCGCAACGTCAGCGCTTCGGAGGGGAGGGCCACGCCCAGCCACGGAACGCCCATATCTCGAACCGTGCGCGCGACCTCACCCTGCCCATGGCCGTAGGCATCCGCCTTGACGACGACCATGCGCTCGATACCTGGGTCACCGCAGGCGGGTCCCGCGAGGTGCTCGATATTGGCCCGCAAGGTCGCGAGGTCGACGAGCGCCTCAGCGCGCACGCTCACGACACGGTCCCGCGACGTACAGCGGCGATCGCGGCGGGGAGGCTCGCGATGATGTCCGGGGCCGTCACAGGCCGGCCGCCGTCAGCAGCGAGCGCACCCGCGATGCCGTGGAGACCGACAGCGGCCGCCGCGACTTCCGCGGCAAGGTCCTCGTTCAGATGGCCTCGTGCTGCGGCCCCAGCGAGCAGAGCACCGGTGAGGCCGGCGAGCACATCGCCGCTCCCCGCCGTGCCGAGGTCAGCGGTCGCGAACGTGTCGATGAAGGAGTCACCGCCCGGAGAGGCCACCACGGTGCCCGCGCCCTTGAGCACCACGATGGCACCGAGTTCGCCGGCGGCCCGGCGCGCCGCCGCGAGGCGATCCTCAGCTGCTCCAGATCCACACACGTAGCCGAGTGCCGCGAACTCCCCCACATGAGGGGTCAAGACTGTCGGCGCGGTCCGTGCAGCAAGCGAGGCCGCCGGACCTGACTCGTGCAGCAATCGCAGCGCATCCGCGTCCACAACGACAGGAGCGTCTACCGCGAGGACATCGGTGAGGACGCGGATCGCGTCATGATCCAGCCCCAGACCCGGACCCACAACCCACGCCGTCGTCCGGGCAGTCGCGACAGGGGCCGCACTGCTCACCACGACATCCCAGAACTCATCCACCAGGGCCTGGGCGATCCCATCGCCGCGATCCAGGACATGCACCATGCCCACATTCCCGTGGCGTGCGCTTCCCGTGGCCATGAAGGCCGCCCCTCGATAGCGCGGACTGCCGGCGGCAATCCCCACCACACCGCGGGAGTACTTGTAGTCCTCCGCCCCCGGCTCCGGTACGGCCATCGAGATGTCACTGGCGTCAAGCACGTGCGCCTGCGCCCGAGGCAGGGACGCATCCAGCCCGATATCGACGACGACGACCGCGCCCGCACGGTCACGCCCTGGGGCGACGACCAGCCCGGGTTTGAGGCAGCCGAAGGTCACGGTCACATCGGCATCCACTGCAGCGCCGGGATCCGCCACAGCACCGGTGTCGGCGTCGACGCCGGAGGGGATGTCGACAGCGACGACGAGGGCACCGGAGTCAGCCGCAAGGCGAGCGAATCGCGCTGCTTCAGCACGGAGGGCTCCCTTACCCCCGATACCGACGACGCCGTCCAGCACGAGGTCCGCGCTCGTGACGTCCTTATCGCTCGCCGAGACTGTGCCCCCGGCAGCGAGGAGTGCCTCAAGGCCACCGGCATGGCAGCGATCGCCGAGAACGACCGCGCTCACCCGCATTCCCCGTGCCGCTAGCCGAGCTCCCGCATACAGAGCGTCTCCGCCGTTGTTGCCGCTACCGACAAGCAGCGCAGCGCGGGCTCCAGCGATAGGCATCCCCAGATCGCGGAGGAGGGTCGCACAGGTGTCGGCCAAACCGGTTGCCGCCCGCTCCATGAGGGCGCCTTCGGGCAGCCCCGACATCAGTGCCTGCTCAGCCGCGCGGACCTGCGAGACGTCGTACACCGCCCTCATGCCAACGTCCGCGACTACTCGACGGTGACGGACTTGGCAAGGTTGCGGGGCTGATCGACGTCATGGCCCTTGACGGTCGCCATCGCGCACGCGAAGACCTGCAGAGGCACCGTCGACACCAAGGGCTGCATGAGGGTGGGCACAGCAGGCACGCGGAAGATCACATCGGCGTACGGCGTGACGGATTCGTCACCCTCTTCGGCGATGACGATGGTGCGTGCACCTCGAGCGCGCACCTCCTGGATGTTGGAGATGATCTTGTCGTGCAAGGTGGCCCTACCCCTTGGCGACGGCACGATGCACACCACTGGCACACCCTCTTCGATGAGGGCGATCGGGCCGTGCTTCAGTTCCCCGGCGGCAAATCCCTCGGCGTGCATATAGGCGAGTTCCTTGAGCTTGAGCGCACCTTCGAGCGCCACGGGGTATCCCACATGGCGACCGATGAAGAGCACGGACGTCGCGTCCACGAGTTCGCGGGCCAGTGCCTGCACTCCCTCGCTCGTGTCCAGGACGAGGTCGACCGCCTGCGGCATGTCAGCAAGGTCTGTGAGGACGCCGCGGATCTCATCGCCGAACATGTTGCCGCGCACTTGGGCGAGATAGAGCCCCACGAGATAGGCAGCGATGATCTGCGTGAGGAATGCCTTGGTGGATGCCACCGCGATCTCGGGGCCCGCGTAGGTGTAGAGGACGGCATCGCATTCGCGGGGAATCGTCGACCCGACGGTGTTGCAGATGGCCAGCGCCTTGGATCCCTGCTCGCGCGCGTAGCGCAGGGCCATGAGCGTGTCCATAGTCTCGCCGGACTGCGAGATCGCGATCGTGAGGGTGCGCCCATCGACAATCGGGTCGCGATAGCGGAACTCACTCGCGAGCTCCACATCGACAGGGATACGTGTCCAATGCTCGATCGCGTACTTGGCGACCAATCCCGCGTGGTACGCGGTGCCGCACGCGACGACGACGATCTTGTCCACCTCGCGGAGTTCAGCATCCGTCAAGCGCATCTCGTCGAGGTGGAGACGACCATCGCGGCCCACGCGACCGCGTAGTGAGTCGGCGACAGCCTTGGGCTGCTCCGCGATCTCCTTGAGCATGAAGAGGTCGTAGCCGCCCTTCTCCGCAGCCGCCGCGTCCCAGGTGACGGTGAAGGGCTTGGCTTCGACCACCTGGCCGTCGAAGTCGGTGACGATGACGTCATCACGGGAGATCTGCACGACCTGGTCCTGGCCGAGTTCGAGCGCCTCGCGGGTGTGGGCGACAAAGGCCGCGACATCCGAGGCAAGGAAGTTCTCGCCCTGGCCCAGGCCAACGACGAGGGGTGAATTGCGCCGAGCGGCGACGACGACATCGACGTCGTCGGCGACAACAGCAACAAGGGTGAAGGCTCCCTCGAGCTGGCGGCAGGTGCGGCGCATGGCCTCGGCCAGGTCACCACCGGAGCGAGGGAGCTCCGCCGCCAGCAGATGGGCGACAACCTCGGTGTCCGTCTCCGAGGTCAGCACAACACCCGTCGCCGCCAACTCGTCGCGCAGTTCAGCGAAGTTCTCGATGATGCCGTTGTGGATGACCGCAACGGTGCCGTCCTCGCTCACGTGTGGGTGCGCATTGACGTCGGTGGGACCGCCGTGCGTGGCCCAGCGGGTGTGGCCGATGCCGAGCGTCGCGGCCTCGAGGGGATCCTCGCCGAGCAGGGACTCCAGATTGGCGAGCTTGCCCGCCTTCTTGCGGACATCGAGGCGATCACCGGTCACCACGGCGACACCCGCCGAGTCATAGCCGCGGTACTCCAGGCGGCGCAGACCTTCGACAACGACCTCAAGGGCCTGCTTCTCACCGACGTAGCCCACGATGCCGCACATGGGGCCAGGGTACGCGCTCGCGGGACCACGGGGACCTGCGACGCCTCGTGCGGACGGGCAGGTCAGAGGGAGAGCGAGGCGCGGACGGCCGCAGCAATCGTCTCGGCTCCGTCACGAGCGGCCTGCTCGGTGGGCGCCTCGACCATGACGCGCACGAGCGGTTCGGTTCCGGAAGGCCGCAGCAGCACGCGTCCCGACGCTCCTAGTTCACTTTCGACCGCATCGACAGCGGCCCGGACATCAGTGTTTTCGGCCAGGCCAGCGCGGTCCACGCCCTCGACGTTGATGAGGACCTGAGGTAGGCGCGTCATCACACCCGCGAGGTCGCGCAGACTCTGCCCCGTCTCGGCCATGCGGTCGAGCAGGGCAAGTGCGGTGAGGAGGCCGTCACCGGTGGTCGCCCGGTCCAGGATGACCACGTGTCCGCTCTGCTCGCCGCCGAGCGCGTAGCCCGATGCTCGCATCTCCTCGAGGACGTAGCGGTCGCCGACCGCGGTCGAGACGACCTCGATCCCCTGCTCGGCCATCGCGAGCCGGAAGCCGAGGTTGGACATCACCGTCGCGACGACCGTGTCTCGGGCAAGCGTGCCTCGATCCCGCATGGAAAGCGCGAGGATGGCGAGAATTTGGTCGCCATCGATGACGTCACCCTCTGCATCGACCGCGAGGCATCGATCCGCGTCGCCATCGTGAGCGATGCCGATATCGGCGCCGTGCTCGCGGACGGCCGCGATGAGGTCGTCGAGGTGGGTGCTGCCGCAACCGTCATTGATGTTGAGGCCGTCCGGTGACGCATGGATCGCAATGACATGTGCACCCGCTCGCCGCATCGCCTCCGGCGACACCTGCGAAGCCGCGCCATGAGCGCAGTCGACCACGACGGTGAGCCCGTCGAGGGGGTGCTGCACGACGTCGAGGACATGCTCGACGTAGTCCTCAGCGGCGCCCGGGAGCGCCGTGATCCGTCCCACTGCACCGCCGAGGGGCCGGTCCCAGGGCTCATTCAGACGAGCCTCGATCGCGTCCTCGATGGCGTCGGGCAGTTTGAATCCGTCCCCGTCGAAGAACTTGATGCCGTTGTCCGGCATCGCGTTGTGGGACGCGGACAGCATCACGCCCAGACTCGCGCCGTGACGCTGCGTCAGATAGGCGATCGCCGGGGTCGGGAGCACACCGGCGATGAGGACATCAATGCCCGCGCTCGCGAGGCCCGCCACCACCGCAGCCTCGAGGAATTCACCACTGGCGCGAGGATCACGACCGACCACCGCAGTAGGTCGAGAGTTCGAGCTGCTGAGTTGGCCCGCGTCTCCCAGGACGTGGGCCGCAGCAGCCGCGAGTGCGAGCGCGAGCTCTGCAGTGAGGTCGCGGTTGGCGAGACCACGCACGCCATCGGTGCCGAAGAGGCGACCGCTCACGGAAGTCCGATCAGCGCTTGCTGTACTGGGGCGCCTTGCGGGCCTTCTTGAGGCCGTACTTCTTGCGCTCCTTGGCCCGGGGATCACGTGTGAGGAAGCCGGCCTTCTTCAAGGACGGACGGTTGCCCTCGAGGTCGATCTCATTGAGCGCGCGAGCGATACCGAGGCGCAGCGCTCCTGCCTGACCGGAGACCCCCCCGCCGGACATGCGAGCGATGACGTCGTAGCGCCCCTCCTGGCCCAGGGCCACGAAGGGCTCGTTGACGATCTGCTGGTGGACGCGATTGGGGAAGTAGGTCTCGAGATCGCGGCCGTTGATGCTCCACCGGCCGGTGCCCGGCACCAGGCGGACACGCGCGATGGCCTCCTTGCGGCGACCGGTGGCGCCACCCGGGGCGGTCACGGCGGGCCGCTCGGCAGCCGCGGCTGCCGACGAGGGCGTCTCCGTGGTGTACTCCGACGGGATCTCCTCTTCGAGGATCTCAGTCTCGGAAACGGTCACGTCATTACTTCCTTTCGCAGAGTGCGCGGTGATCGCTACTGCGCGACCTGCGTGATGGTGTACGGGGTGGGCTTCTGGGCGGCGTGCGGGTGATCGGGGCCCGCGTAGACCTTGAGCTTGCTCAGTTGCTGACGGCCGAGCTTGTTGTGCGGCAGCATTCCCTTGACAGCCTTTTCGATGACGCGTCGAGGATTGTTCTCCAGGAGCTCGGAGTAGGCCGTAGCGCTGAGGCCACCCGGGTAACCCGAGTGGCGGTAGTCGCGCTTCTGCTCGAGTTTGCTGCCCGTGAGGGCGACCTTGTCGGCGTTGATGATGATGACGAAGTCACCCGTATCAACGTGCGGAGCGAAGACCGGCTTGTGCTTGCCCCGCAGGAGCGTGGCGGTCTGGCTGGCGAGGCGCCCCAGCACGACGTCGGTGGCGTCGATCACGAGCCACTCGCGGCTGACCTCGCCCGGCTTGGGGGTGTACGTACGCAACGGAACCTTCACTCGCTCAGGGGTGCCCGGGGGCTCCCGATCGCGCCCGGGAGCGGGCACAACGACCGCTAAGGCTACCCGGGGCCCTTCTAGGGGTCAAAACGGGCCCGTGCCGCCCCCAGCGACCGCGCCTAGTCCCACACGGGCTCGTCGGACTCTCGGACCCGACCGTCCTCTCCCACGATGATGAAGCGATCGAGGCCGCGGGTGAACCACCGATCGTGCGTGACGGCTACGACGGTGCCCTCGAAGGCGGAAAGCGCCGACTCGAGCGCCTCGGCACTCTCGAGGTCGAGGTTGTCGGTCGGCTCGTCCAGGAGCAGCAGCGTCGCCCCCGAGAGCTCGAGGAGCAGAATCTGGAACCTCGCCTGCTGGCCCCCTGAGAGAGACGTGAAGTCCTGCTCGCCCGCCGCCGCCAGGCCGTAGCGGTCGAGCGCTCGAGCTGCCTGCTCGCGTCCCATGCCGCTGCGATGGCCATCGCCTCGGTGGAGGATCTCCAAGAGAGTGCGCCCTTCCAAATCGGGGCGCACGTGTGTCTGGGCGAACCATCCAGGCCGCACCCGCGATCCAAGCCGGGCAATCCCGCGATGGCGCACCGGTGGGATCTCCACGTCCGAGACCGGCATGTGCTCGATGTCGGGATCGGTTCCCCCCGCCGCAAGCAGGCGCAGGAGGTGCGACTTGCCCGCGCCGTTGCGCCCCAGCACCCCGAGTCGCTCGCCGAACCACACTTCTAGGTTGAAGGAGTCAGTGAGGTCCGTGAGTTGCAGATCCGTGCAGACAACGGCGCGCTTGGCCGTGCGCCCGCCCTCGAGCCGCATGCGCATCTGCTGACGGAGCGGGATCGCCTGAGGGGGACCGACCGCCTCGAACATCCGCAGCCTCGTCTGGGCAGCCTGGTAGCGCGAGGCGAGCCCGTCGTTGTAGGCGGCCTTGGTCTTGTACATCTGGACGAGGTCCTTGAGCTTGCGGTGCTCCTCATCCCAGCGTCGCTTGAGTTCCTCGAGCCTGCTCATCCGATCGGCACGGGCATCGGCGTACGTCGCGAAGCCGCCCCCGTGCACCCACACCGTGTTGCCCGCAGCCCCGAGCTCCACCGTGACGATCGTGTCAGCGCACGCGCGCAGCAACTCGCGATCGTGGCTGATGAGCAGGATCGTCTTTGGGCTCGCCGTGATGCGCTCCTCCAGCCACCTCTTACTCGGCACGTCGAGATAGTTGTCGGGCTCATCCAGCAGGAGCACGTCGTCAGGGCCCCGGAGAAGTGCTTCGAGGACCAGGCGCTTCTGCTCACCGCCCGACAGGGTCTGGAGCGGGCGCCACTTCACGGTGTCGTAACCAGCGCCAAGCGCTGCCGTGCAGCACACATCCCAGGCCACTTCGGCGTCATAGCCTCCAACGTCCGCGAAATCGCTCAGCGCCTGCGCGTAGCGCATCTGGGTGTCTGCGTCCTCCTGCGACATGAGGAGCTCCTCACACGCATCGACCTCAGCCGCAGCCTCCTGGAGCGCGACCGAGGACACCCCTAGCAGGAGATCGCGCACTGTCCCGTCACCGCTCGTCGTTCGCGCGGAGGATCCCCTGCCCTGTCCGATGAACTGCCGCATGACTCCGAGGCCGCCGGTCGTGACGACGCTCCCGCCATCCGCTGCGATGTCCCCCGCGATCAGTCGCATGAGCGTCGTCTTGCCGGCACCATTAGCACCGACGAGCGCAACTTTGGCGCCTTCTCCCACGCGGAAGCTGATGTCATCGAGGAGCACTCGGCCATCCGGCAGCGTGAAGGTCAGGTGCTGGATATCGATGTGCCCCATCACTCACCCCGGAAGGCACGCGTGACCGCCTGGCGCGCCCCCATCTCCGAGTCGTCCGGATACGCCACCTGGTCGAGGGTGAGCGGGTGCGGGGGCATCACCGTCACCGAGGGGTCGCGCTCGCGGCGCGCGAGGACCTCTGCCGGCCATGTCCGTGGCCGGCGTCCCTCGCCCACGGGGACGAGTACCCCGACGAGGGCGCGCACCATCGAGTGGCAGAACGCATCGGCTCTCACCGTCATGACAGCCGTGCCGTGGCCATCGCGCGCCCAGGCGAGATCGAGCAGCCTGCGGACCGTGGACGCGCCGGCTCTCGGGCGACACAGCGCGGCGAAGTCGTGCTCGCCCAGCAGCGGCTGCGCCGCCTCATTCATCGCCGCCACGTCCAGGGGTCGCGGATGCCGGAGGGTGTCGTGACGCCGCAGCGGCTCCCAGGCGGTGGGCATGTCGCAGATCCGATAGGAGTACGACCGCGATAGAGCAGAGAAGCGAGCATCGAAGCCGACGGGAGCCACGCTCACCTGCCTGACCCAGACATCGTCAGGTACGAGCCCGCGCAGGCTCCGGGTCAGCGACTCAAGATCCAGGGCGCGCGCCTCCATATCGACATCCGCATGCGCCACCTGTCCGCGTGCATGCACGCCGGCGTCAGTGCGCCCGGCACACGTGATCGACACGGGCTCCGGGAGGCGCAGAGCCTGCGTGAGCGCGCCCTCGACGACACCTTGGACGGTGCGCAGGTCGGGCTGGCGAGCCCAGCCGGAGAACGCCGTCCCGTCGTAGGCGAGGTCCAACCGGAGTCGGATCATGACCCCTCCACAGAGCAGGAAGCGCCAGACCCCATGCGCTGAGGTCTGACGCTTCGTGCGTTACGCGCCTCGTGCGAGCGCGTCAGGCCTTGCCCTCTTCGCCGGATGCCTCGGCCGCTTCGGCCGGTGCAGGCTCATCGACGGCCTCCACCGTTTCCTCGACGACAGTCTCGGCCGGGGTGTCGACCGCGGTGTCCTCGACGACCGTTTCCTCGACGACAGTCTCGTCAGCAGGCGCCTCCGTCGCGGCGGCAGCAGCCTTGGTGGGCTCCTTCGCGGCCTTCTCCTTGGCGGCACGCTTCGTCGCGCCGGTGGCCTCGGCCACGACCTGCTCCGCCAGCGGCTCGACGAGCTCGATGATGGCCATCGGGGCGTTGTCGCCCTTGCGGGGGCCCACCTTGACGATGCGGGTGTAGCCGCCCGGGCGCGTCTGGTAGCGGGGACCGATCTCCGTGAAGAGCACGTGCACGACATCCTTATCGCGCACCACGGTCAGCACACGGCGACGTGCGGAGAGATCACCGCGCTTGGCGAAGGTGATGAGGCGCTCGGCAAGCGGGCGGAGCCGCTTGGCCTTGGCCTCCGTCGTGGTGATCCGACCATGCTCGAAGAGCGCCGTCGCGAGGTTGGCGAGCATCAGGCGCTCGTGCGCCGGACCGCCACCCAGGCGGGGACCCTTGGTTGGGGTAGGCATGTCATAACTCCTTGTCGCGGGTGGCTAGTCGGTTAGAGCTTCTCGTCCTCGACGAAGCCGAGGTCATCGTCATCGTCATCCTCATCACTGAAGTAGACGGCGGCGGTCGGGTCGAATCCGGGGGGGCTGTCCTTCAGTGCCAGTCCGAGGCTGACGAGCTTGACCTTGACCTCATCAATCGACTTGGCTCCGAAGTTGCGGATGTCGAGCAGGTCCGCCTCGCTGCGACCGATGAGCTCACCCACGGTATGGATGCCCTCGCGCTTGAGGCAGTTGTAGGAGCGCACGGTGAGGTCGAGCTGCTCGATCGGCGTCGAGAGCTGCTCAGCCACGAAGGCATCCGCCGGCGACGGCCCGATATCGATGCCCTCGGCCTCGACGTTGAGCTCCCGAGCGAGCCCGAAGAGCTCGACGAGGGTCTTTCCGGCCGAGGCGACCGCATCCCGCGGCAGCATGGACGGCTTGGTCTCGACGTCGAGGACGAGCTTGTCGAAGTCCGTGCGCTGCTCGACGCGGGTGGCCTCGACCTTGTAGGTCACCTTGAGCACCGGAGAGTAGATCGAGTCCACCGGGATCCGGCCGATCTCCTGTCCGGGCTGCTTGTTGAGTGTGGCGGAGACATAGCCGCGTCCGCGCTCGACGACGAGCTCCATCTCCAGCTTGCCCTTGTCGTTGAGCGTGGCGATGTGCAGGTCGGGGTTGTGCACCTCGACGCCCGCCGGGGGCGCGATGTCGGCGGCAACTACAGCGCCGGGGCCCTGCTTGCGCAGGTACATCACGACCGGCTCATCGTGATCGGAGGACACGACGAGTTGCTTGATGTTGAGGATCAGCTCGGTGACATCTTCCTTCACGCCCGGGATGGTCGTGAACTCGTGGAGGACACCGTCAATGCGAATGCTCGTGACGGCGGCACCGGGAATCGAGGAGAGCAGGGTGCGGCGCATCGAGTTGCCCAGGGTGTAGCCGAAGCCGGGCTCCAGTGGCTCGAGGACGAACCGAGACCGGAACTCGCTGATGGGCTCCTCGGTGAGGATGGGGCGCTGCGTGATGAGCACGTGATGTCCTTTCGGCGACGACCGCTATTTGACGTCGGATTAGGGGAAGGGACTGCTGGGACTACTTCGAGTAGAGCTCGACGATGAGCTGCTCTTGCACCGGGGTGTCGATGACCTGGCGCGAAGGCAGGGAGTGGACGAGGATCCGCATCTGCGAAGGGATGACCTCAAGCCAGGCAGGGACAGGCCGCTCGCCGATCTCGGCGTGAGCCACGACGAAGGGCGTCATCTCACGCGAGCCGGGACGCACCTCGATGATGTCGTTGGGCTGCACGCGGTACGACGGGATGTCGACCTTGTGGCCGTTGACGGTGAAGTGGCCGTGCGTCACGAGCTGGCGCGCCATGTCGCGCGACT
>JBEAQC010000031.1:0-4989 GCA_041164085.1 Actinomycetota bacterium | reverse complement strand
GATCCGGGCGGCCATCGCCTGGCCGAGGGCGTCGCCGGACACCCAGGCGGACTGAGTGCGTGGCTGACCAGCCCACCCATCACCGGCGCGACCGATGACGCCGTCAAAGGAGTAGGTCTCGGGCCGAGCATGCGCGGGGCGCGCGAAGGTCCACCGCTTGACGGTGAACCACTCCGGTACGACACCGGAGAGATTGCGCAGCACCGCGAGCATCGCAGGTGCCGCCGTCATCGGATCGACGAGATGTCCGGCGGCGAGCACCGGCGTGGAGTGGGCGACGAGCACCGGTGCACCATCACCCCTGCGTGATCCGTCATCGGCCACGAAGGACAGCACCGGATCGTCGTTGACGAAGGCCGCGTCGAAGTCCCACTCGCGCTCGTCGTAGACCGCGGTTAAGGAGAGCACGGGCTCCCACAGGGGTGCCCCGTCCACCGCGACGAGCGCATCCATCTGCGGATCGGGCCCGCATAGGGCGACCGCGCGATACTCGCGATCGGCCAGACGTACGCCGGATTCCGCGACCTCGACATCGGTGACATCGAACGGGTGCCGGATCTCCACGAGGTCGGACGGCAGTGTCGTCGCGAGATCCTCGACGAGGCTGCGCAGGCCGCGGGGCGCGGCGTAGCGCATCGGGCCGGTCTTGGTGCCGAAGACCCCGGTGCCGTCCGCGAGGTGGAAGGTGTCGGTCCACGGCCGCACGAGGCCGCGATCAATCCAGTCGCCCACGAGTTGACCGAAACCAGCATCGTCGACGGTGAAGTACGCCGCACCGACATCGACGACGCGGCCATCGCACGGGGTGCCCGTGTCGCGGAGGGTCGAGGTGGCGAGCCGTCCACCGAGTCGGTGGCCGCGGTCGTAGACGTCGACGGTGAGGCCGGAATCCGCGAGCGCGGTGGCGCAGGCGATGCCACTGATGCCGCCGCCCACCACCGCGACGTCGGTCATGGCCGGTTCCCTAGTCCCTCAGGCTCGGATCGCAGTCGACGATGAACGCGGCGCAGCGCTCAGCCTCGCCGTCCTCACCAATCGCCGCGGCCGCTCGCTGCAGCGAGATCAGGCAGCGGAGGAAGCCGCGGTTAGGCTCATGCGCCCACGGCACAGGGCCGTGACCCTTCCATCCGGCTCGACGCAGGGCATCGAGTCCGCGGTGGTATCCCACACGCGCGAATGCGTAGGACTCGACAACGCGGCCTTCGTTCCACGCGGCGTCCGACAGCACGGCCCAGGCGAGGCTCGACTGCGGGTGTCGACGTGCGACGTCGTAGGCGTCGGCACCGCCCTCGAGCTCGGTGCGTGCTTCGAGGTCGTCGGGGAGCAAGGTCGGCGGGGGACCTCCGAGGAGGTTCTCGTGCAGGCTCACGCCTGCATCCTGCCCTACGTCGACCTAGGTGATCGACGCGGCGTAGATCTCGTCGATCGTCGCCTGCAGCGTCGACGTGAAGTCCGCGTCGCTCTGCTGGGCGCTGAGGCCCTCGGAGAGCGCGCGAGAGAAACTCGCGATCATGCCGTGGTTGGCAGCGAGCATGTCGCATGCGTCATCGCGTGAGTAGCCACCCGAGAGGGCGACGACACGCAGGACCTTGGGGTGGCTGATCAGCGACGAGTAGAAGTTGTTCTCGCTCGGCAGGGACAGCTTGAACATCACCTGCTGGCCATCCGGGATGCGGTCGAGGCCGGCGACGAGCGCGTCGCGCAGCAGGGCCTCGCTCTGAGCCTTGTCATCGCTCTTGATGTTGACCTCGGGTTCGATGATCGGCACGAGTCCGTGACCGAGGATCTGCAGAGCGACATCGAACTGCTGGTCGACGACCGCCTTGACGCCCGCGGGATTGGCGGAATTGATGACCGAGCGCATCTTGGTGCCAAAGACGCCCTTGCTTGCGGCGCGCTTGCAGAGATCATCGAGATGCGGCATGGGCTTCATCACCTGCGCCCCGTCGACCTCGTCGGCGAGACCGAGGTCCACCTTGACCAGCGGCACGACCCGCTTGACATCCCAGAGGTAGGAGGGAGTCGGCTGACCTTCGACATCGCGGTCCATGGTCATCTCGAACAGGATGGCGGCAATCACCTTGTCGCCATTGAAGGCGGGGTTGGTGATGATGCGCGAGCGCATCGCATGCACGAGATCGAACATCTGCGCATCACCGGAGTACTCGCTCTCGTCGATGCCGTAGAGCTTGAGCGCCTTGGGGGTGCTGCCGCCGCTCTGGTCGAGTGCGGCGATGAAGCCCTTGCCGGAGCCCATCTGGGCGCGCATGTCGTTATTCATGGGGGATCTCCCGTGCCGAAGTGGAGTACTCACCCTATCGGCAAACGCTTGCAGGCCGAAAGGGGCGCTCGGTCAGAGCCCTGTCATGCCGTTACGGCGTCGCCACGGATACCGGCGGATGCCGGGCCCTCGCTCCACGTCGCTAGCATCCCGAGGTGCCCCCTCTAGACGTCGCCGCACTCCGCGCGGACACGCCCGGATGCGCCAACGTCACGCATCTCAATAATGCGGGCTCCGCACTTCCTCCCCGCGTCGTGACCGACACGATGGTGGAGCATCTGCGCCGCGAGGAGCAGGTCGGCGGCTACGAGGCCCACGCGGAGGCTCGCGATCGCGTGGCCGGGGTCTACGCGAGCGTAGGCGAACTCGTGCACGTGTCCCTCGAGCGCGTGGCTCTCGTCGAGTCAGCGACGGTTGCTTGGGATCGGGGACTTCAGGCCATCGCCTTCAGCGATCCGATCCTCGCGGGCGACCGCATGCTGGTCTCGGGCAGCGAATACGCCTCCAACGTCCTGCCACTCCTGCAGATCGCCCAGCGCACCGGCGCGTCGGTCGAGGTGATCCCCGACGGCCCAGACGGGGCTGTCGATGTCGAAGCCTTCGGCGACATGCTCGACGAGCGCGTGCGCATCGTGTCGATCAACCACGCGCCGAGCCAGAACGGCCTGGTCAATGACGTCGTGGGCATCGGCGACATGCTCCGCCGCCACGGCTCCCCCGCCTGGTATCTCGTGGACGCCTGCCAGTCGGTCGGTCAAATGCCGGTCGACATGGGACGGATCGGCTGCGACGTACTGTCGGCGACCGGGCGCAAGTTCCTTCGCGGCCCTCGCGCGACCGGCTTCCTCGTCGTATCGCAGAGGATGCTCGACGATCTCGAGCCCTTCCCCGCAGACCTCCATGCCGCGACGTGGACGTCGCTGTCCGACTATGCACTCGCCGATGGCGCAGCACGATTCGAGTCATGGGAGAAGCCGTATGCGGCGCTCCTGGGCATGGGCGCGGCGATCGACTACGCGCTCGACTGCGGCATCGCTGCGATCGCGGAGCGCATCGGGCAACTCGCAGGCCGTGCCCGGGTTGGACTGGACGAGATTCCCGGTGTCGTGGTGCGCGATCGTGGGTCCACTCAGTCGGGCATCGTGACCATCCGCGTGGACGACCCCGGCGGGATGGTGGCAGATCTGCGCGCACGCGGCATCAACACGAGCCTGTCGACCCCTGACTACTCCCAGATCGACTTCGGCCGCGACGGCGCACAGGGCTTGGTGAGGATCAGTCCGCACGCCTACAACACCGAGGCGGAGATCGATCAACTCATCACGGCGGTGGCTGAGCTCTCCCGCTAGGGGATCTGGCCGAATTCGTGCCGGCGGATCCAGGCGTGCATGGCGACGGCCGCCGCCGCACCGGCGTTGATGCTGCGCGTCGAGCCGAACTGCGTGATCGCAAGGAGGTCGACGCACGCCTCCTGCGCCTGTGCCGACAACCCAGGGCCCTCCTGGCCGAAGACGAGCACGCAGGCACGAGGCAGGTCGTACGTCTCGATCGGCACGGACCCCTCGACGTTGTCGATGCCGATGAGGGGGAGTTCGGCGCAACCTGCCCAGGCGACGAGGTCCTCGATCGAGGCGTGGTGACGCACATGCTGGTACCGCTCCGTCACCATCGCGCCGCGCCGGTTCCAGCGTCGGTGCCCGACGATGTGGACCTCGGCCGCGAGGAAGGCGTTCGCTGAGCGCACGACCGAGCCGATGTTCATGTCGTGCTCGAAATTCTCGATCGCGACATGGAAGGGATGCCGTCGCGCATCGAGGTCCTCGACGATCGCCTCCATCGTCCAGTTGCGGTAGCGGTCGACGACGTTGCGGGTGTCCCCGTGCTCAAGCAGGTCCGGGTCGAGGTGGCCAGCATCACTGCGCGCGTCGTCGGAGGCCTCCATGACGTGAAGCGTAGGCTCACCGCGTGCTCCTGATCGTCAACCTCGTCCGCGGCATCCTCATTGGAGTCGCCGAGGTGATCCCGGGCGTGAGTGGCGGCACCGTCGCTCTCATCGTGGGCCTCTATCGCAGGCTCATCGACGCGATCGCCGACGTCGTACTCGCCGGGCGCCGACTCATCACCGGCCCGCGACGTGAGGCGGGCGACCTCATCAAGCACCTGCCGTGGTCGATGCTCATCCCCGTCGCCATCGGCATGGGTGCCGCCGTCATCATCGGGGCCCGCATCCTCGAGCCGCTCCTCGAGACGCATCCGGAGCAGATGCGCGCACTCTTCTTCGGGCTTGTCGCTGCGGGCGTGCTCGTGCCGCTCGGCATCCTGCGCCGCACAGCCCCCGGCGGGATCGACATCAAGGCAGGTGTGCTCATCGTCATCGCAGCCGTCGCCGCGGTGATCCTCACCGGGCTGCCACCGGCCACGGTCACTGACCCGCCGCTCTTCGCGGTGTTCTTCGCCGCCGCCGTGGCCATCTGCGCGCTCGTGCTACCCGGCGTATCCGGATCCTTCCTGCTCCTGTCCTTCGGTCTCTACGAATCGACCATCACAGCGGTCAACGAACGCAATCTCGCCTACCTCGCGGTCTTCGCGCTCGGGGCGATCTTCGGCCTAGCGATCTTCGTCTCCGTCCTGCGCTGGCTACTCGATCACCACACCCGGATCACGATGGCGATCATCGTCGGACTGATGATCGGGTCCTTGCGCGCGCT
>JBEAQC010000030.1:0-2849 GCA_041164085.1 Actinomycetota bacterium | reverse complement strand
TCGGGCCCCGGTCGCGGGGGCGCGGGCCCTTCCGCGCGTCGCGGGGAGCGGTCGAACGTTGCCTGCTCCCGGAACGGCGCGTCGTCCATCCCGTCCATTCGGAGGGTCGGTCGAGCGAAGCGTGCGACCGGCATAACTGGTGGACCGCGGGCGTCTCGCCCGCTCGCAGCGGCCCTCGACTCCGGCGAGACGCGATCGACCTGAATCGTTCGACGTGGCCACGAGGTGCCGACGCATCGACACGCTCGCGTGCGATCCTGCTTGACCTCGCACGCCGTTTCACGCAACCTGCCAGCGGTGCTTAGAGGCGGACGATCGCCTCGGACCTGCCTTGCCACGGAGCGAGGTGAATGCACCGCTGTCCGAAGGGGATCTGCCATGCCAGCCACCGGGACTCTGCCACGCCTTGCGGGCTCGCCGCTCAAGTCTGTTCGTCGCCGCCTCGACGTTCGCCGCAGCATGCTTGGGTGGCTGGTGCCGTTGCTCGCGTTCATCGCGTTCGCGCGGCCGGCCCTCGCCCAAGACACCGGCTACATCCAGGTGCAGTGCGAGCCGGGACTGCAGATCTTTCTTGACGGCATCCTCAAGGGGGTGAGCAATCGGGATCAGGAGGGGCTGATCATCGAGGATGTTCCCGTGGGCGCGCGGGTGGTGAAGGCGGTGAAGCCCGGCTTCACCCCGCAGGAGCAGCGGATCACGGTCGGCAAGGGCGAGGTCGTGGTGGTGCGGATCGCGGCGCTGCGACCGCGGCCGGTGGTCGAGCAGGGGGGCGACGAGCAGGGCACTTCGATTCAGTTGAAGGTGGGGTCGGTCCTGATCAAGTCGCTGCCGGTCGAGTGCACCGTCACCTTGGACCGAGCAAGCGGCGGTGGGTGGGACCCGATCGGGCGAGTCGACAAGACCAAGCCAGAGGCGCGGGTGTCGAAACTCGAGATCGGCACCTATCGCGTCACCGCGAGCCGGGCGAACGGAACGCTTTCGAAGACCTTCGACCTGATCGAGAGCGACGAGGTGACGGTCTTCTTCAACTTCGTCGGGAAGAGCGTGGAGGTGAGTTCCGCGGCGGCGGTGCGAGCGGAGGAGGCTCGTCGCGCGGAGGAGGCTCTTCGGGCGGAAGAGGCCCGTCGTGCGGAGGAGGCTCGTCGCGCGAATGAAGCGTTCGTCTCCGCGGGCGGCCTGATCGACCACGGCTCGGGCGTCTCGATGCGTCTGGTCGAGATCAAGCCCGGACGGTTCATGATGGGCAGTCCGGCGAGCGAGGCGGGTCGACGCAACGGCGTGAGTGAGACGCAACACTCGGTCACGATCTCAAAGGCGTTCTGGCTTGGTCAGACCGAGGTGACGCAGGCGCAGTGGCAGGCGGTGATGGGGTCGAACCCGAGCCACTTCAAGGGCAACCCGGACCATCCCGTCGAGCAGGTGTCGTGGAACGACGCGCAGGAGTTCTGCCGGCGTCTCTCGCAGAAGACGGGCATGACCTTCCGGCTGCCGACGGAGGCGGAGTGGGAGTACGCGTGTCGGGCGGGCACGGCCACGGCGTACTCGTTCGGGAACGACGCGGGCAGGCTGGGTGAGTATGCGTGGTTCGATGACAACTCGGGCGGCAGCACCAAGCCGGTCGCGACGAGGAAGCCGAATGCATGGGGCTTGTATGACATGCACGGGAACGTGTGGGAGTGGTGTTCGGATTGGTACGGCGACTATCCAAGCGGAGTCGCGACCGACCCCCAAGGTCCGAGAAGCGGCTCGGGCCGGGTGTTGCGTGGCGGGAGCTGGGGCTACGGCTCCCGGTTCTGTCGTGCGGCGAGCCGCCGCGGCGTCCCCGACAACCGCTACGGCAGCGTCGGGTTTCGTGTCGCGAGGACTCCTTGAGTTTCCTGTTCCCATCTTCTCTCTTTCCTCTTCACTTCTATCTTCCTGCCCTGCGAGTTACGAACTGGGTGTCGGATGCCGGGTGAGCATGCCGTGACGAAGCCGCCGCCTTCAGAGCCTGCCGCGGTGATCCTTGGGAGCGTTGGCCTGAGGCGCAAACGCGCTCGCACGACTTCGCTCGCCGGCCCGAGTCTCCGCAAGCCTCGATCGGGAGCCCGACGAAACTCCTCCCCGGCGGAGCGAAGCGACGCGGGGGAGGTGGCTCGCGAGCGCCGCGAGCGAGACGGAGGGGGCGTGCGAACTCGGGAGGCGAACGCTGCGTCAACCACACCTTCCGTCTCACCACGACCCCTCCGCCTCGCTTCGCTCGGCACCTCCCCCGGACTGCTGCGCAGTCCCGGGGAGGAGTTGGCCCAGCGCTCGAACACTCTCGACCGACTTCGCTCGCGCGAACGAACTCGCTCAACCCTCGATCGCGCAAAGGACGCAACTCCTCCCCTGAATCGCCATGCGATTCAGGGGAGGTGGCTCGCGAGCGCCGCGAGCGAGACGGAGGGGGCGCGCGAACTCTGCAGGTGCACGCGGGGTCAACAACGCCTTCCGCGCCCGCCTACCTCTGCTCGCCCGCCTCGCGCCAGCGAGCCTCGAGCGCGACGAGGTCTGGGTGATTCGGATCGTTCGCCGCGACCCGATCGAGCCACGACTTCGCGCGGGCCCGATCTCCCGCGGCGAGCCAGGCGTCTGCAGCCCCGAGCATCGCTTCGGTCGAGTCGGCGGAGGCTGGGTCCGTGCGCAGGCAGACTTCCCACGTCGAGGCGGCGCGATCGTGGCGGCCGAGCGCCTTCCACGCCGCGGCGGTCTCTCGGGTGACCGCGAGCGTGGCCTGATCGGATCGGGAGAGGGCGGTGAGCAGGGCGATCGATTCCTCGGCTCGGCCGAGGCGACGCAGCCAGTTCCCTTCGCGAACCCGAAGCGCG
>JBEAQC010000029.1:0-3990 GCA_041164085.1 Actinomycetota bacterium | reverse complement strand
TGATCGTCTACTTCACGTGGGTGCCCCTGGGCATCTACCGCCAGGGTTTCGGAGGGTTCTTCAAGGGCATGCTCTTCCCGCCCGGGGTGCCCAAGCCGATGTACGTGCTGCTCTCGCCGATTGAGTTCATCTCCAACATCATCGTGCGACCGTTCACTCACGCAGTGCGTTTGTTCGCCAACATGTTCGCCGGGCACCTGCTCATCGCGACGTTCAGCATCGCGGCGTACTACCTGCTCACCTTCACCGTGATCGGTCTGCTCGGATCGGTCGCGTCGTTCACGATGGCGGTGGCCCTCACTGCCTTCGAGCTCCTCATCCAGGCCCTCCAGGCCTACATCTTCACCCTGCTGACGGCGGTCTACATCAGCGGAGCGCTCCACGCGGAGCACTGATCTTCAGCCAGCACCACGTTCGTCCCGCACGACCCGCACCATCACAACCGAATAAGACCCCCAGACCGGCAGACCAGACTGCCGGCCCGGACACGAAGGAAAAGACATGTCATTGCTCGCTGAGCTCTCCGGCTCCATCGGCTCCGTCGGCTACGGCCTCGCAGCCATCGGCCCCGGCGTCGGTATCGGCATCATCTTCGGCCAGGGCGTCCAGGCGATCGCCCGTCAGCCTGAGGCCTACGGCGTCATCCGCCAGAACATGCTCCTCGGCTTCGCACTTGCCGAGGCGCTGGCCCTCATCGGCTTCGTCGTCCCGTTCGTCTACGGCACCTGATCGGATCACCCGTGTCGAACTTCCTCACAGGCCAGCTCATGGCTGCCGGCGGAGAGAACGAACCGATGCCGAGCGTCCTGGCAGTACCGATCGACGAGCTCGTCGTCGGCCTGCTGGCGTTCTTCATCGTCTTCGGCGTCCTCGCCAAGGTCGCGCTGCCCAAGATCAAGGAGACCCTCGCGGCTCGCTCCGAGGCAATCGAGGGAGGGCTCCGCAAGGCCGAAGAGGCCCAGGCGGAGGCCCAGCGCGCCCTCGAGGAGTACCGCGCCGCTCTCGCGTCCGCACGCGAGGAGGCTGCCGCTATCCGCACGCAGGCTCAGGCGGACCGCGCGGCCATCGTCGAGGAGGCTCGCGCGGAGGCACGCACCGCCGCCGCAGCCGTCACCGCGCAGGCTGAGGCGCAGCTCGCGGCTGAGCGTGCCCAGGCCACCTCGCAGCTCACGCGCCAGGTGGGAGAGGTCGCCGTCGCACTTGCGGGCAAGGTCGTGGGGCAGACCCTCACCGACGATGCCCGCGTCAAGGCGACCGTCGACTCCTTCCTCGCCGATCTCGAGGCCCAGGTCTCGCAGCAGGAGGCAGGCCGCTGATGTTGGGTGCGAGTCGTAGCAGCCTGTCGGAACTCTCCGACTGGCTCGATGGCCAGCGTGGCGCCGAGGGACTGGCCGGGCTTCCGGCCGAGCTCTTCTCGGTCGCCGATCTCCTCGATCGCGAGAAGACGCTGCGCACGGCCCTCGCCGACTCTGGTCAATCGGCCGACTCGCGCTTGGCACTCGCGGCGTCGCTCCTGGCGTCGCGCGTCAGCCCGCTCGCCCTGCAGGTCATGCAGGAGGCTGCCCGTCACCGCTGGTCCTCCGACGAGGACCTGCTGCTCGGCATCGAGTCCCTTGCGGACCAGGCGGCCTTCATGGTGGCCGACGCCGCAGGCGATCTCGATGCGACCGAGGACGAGATCTTCCGCTTCGGCCGGGCGATCGACTCCTCGCCCGACCTGCAGATGGCCCTCACCGATCCCGCGCTGTCGGCGCAGGCCAAGGCCGGAATCGTCGAGGACCTCCTGCGCGACCGCTCCACGGCGACGACGAGGCTCGTCCTCGGCTACGCCGTGGGTCACCTGCACGGCCGTCGCATCGACGCGGTGGTCGACGATCTCGCCGACGCGGCTGCGCGCCAGCGCCAGCGCATCGTCGCGGAGGTCCGGGTCGCCCAGCCGCTGGATGCCGATCAGGAGCGTCGCCTGGCTGAGGCGCTCAGCGCCCTCAAGGGCCGGCGTGTCCGGCTCAACGTCGCCATCGACCCGGCTGTCCTCGGGGGAGTCCTCGTGACGGTCGGCGATGAGGTCATCGACGGCACCGTCGCATCACGACTCGAGCAAGCCCGCCGGACGATGCTCGGCTAACCAGCACTACCGAAGTCCTACCCGCACGCACACGAAAGACGTCGCGATAAGCGACCGAAGAAGGAGAGCAGGCACCATGACGGAGCTGACGATCCGACCGGACGAGATCCGGAGCGCGATCGAGCGAAACGTCTCGTCGTACTCGCCCACCACGGCCCGCGAAGAGGTCGGCCGCGTGATCGAGACAGGCGATGGCATCGCTCGCGTCGAGGGTTTGCACTCGGCGATGACCAACGAGCTCCTCGAGTTCGAGGGCGGCCTGCTCGGCCTCGCCCTCAACCTCGACGTGCGTGAGATCGGCGTCGTCCTCCTCGGCGATGGCTCGCGCATCGAAGAGGGCCAGACCGTGCGCCGCACCGGCGAGGTGCTCTCCGTCCCCGTGGGCGATGGCTACCTCGGCCGCGTCGTCGACCCGCTCGGTAACCCCATCGACGGCAAGGGTCCGGTCGAGTCCGAGGGTCGCCGCGCTCTTGAGGTCCAGGCCCCCACCGTCGTCCAGCGTCAGCCCGTCAAGGAGCCGATGCAGACCGGCATCAAGGCCATCGACGCCATGACGGCCATCGGTCGCGGACAGCGCCAGCTCATCATCGGTGACCGCCAGACCGGCAAGACGGCTGTCTGCCTCGACACGATCATCAACCAGCGTGCCAACTGGGAGACCGGCGATCCCAACAAGCAGGTGCGCTGCATCTACGTCGCGATCGGTCAGAAGGGCTCCACCATCGCCTCGGTCAAGGGTGCGCTCGAGGAGTACGGCGCGATGGAGTACACGACCATCGTCGCCGCACCCGCTTCCGACCCGGCCGGCTTCAAGTACCTCGCGCCCTACACCGGCTCGGCCATCGGCCAGCACTGGATGTACCAGGGCAAGCACGTCCTCATCGTGTTCGACGACCTGTCCAAGCAGGCCGAGGCCTACCGCGCCGTGTCGTTGCTCCTGCGTCGTCCTCCGGGCCGCGAGGCGTACCCCGGTGACGTCTTCTACCTGCACTCCCGCCTGCTCGAGCGCTGCGCCAAGCTCAGTGACGAGATGGGCGCGGGCTCGATGACCGGCCTGCCGATCATCGAGACGAAGGCCAACGACGTGTCGGCGTTCATCCCGACCAACGTCATCTCCATCACCGACGGCCAGTGCTTCCTGGAGTCGGACCTGTTCAACTCCGGTGTGCGCCCGGCCATCAACGTCGGCATCTCGGTGTCGCGCGTCGGGGGGTCCGCTCAGCCCAAGGCGATGAAGAAGGTCGCCGGCAGTCTGCGCCTCAACCTCGCCCAGTTCCGCGAGCTCGAGGCCTTCGCGGCCTTCGGTTCCGACCTGGACTCGGCATCCAAGGCTCAGCTCGCTCGTGGCACGCGCCTGGTGGAGCTGCTCAAGCAGCCGCAGTACCAGCCGCAGGCCATGGAGCGCGAGGTCGTGTCGGTGTGGTCGGGCACGACCGGCCAGCTCGACGATGTGCCGGTCGAGGACATCCGTCGCTTCGATGCGGAGTTCCTCGACTACATCCAGCGCGAGCACCCCGGTGTCTTCGAGACGATCCGCCAGACCTCGGATCTCTCGGATGACACGGTGACGACGTTGACCTCGGCAATCAACACCTTCAAGCGCCAGTTCACGACGCACACGGGCGAGATGCTGATCAAGGACGAGCCGGTTGCGGCGCTTGCCGAGGAGGAAATCGACCCCACCCAGATCACCCGGACCCGGCGGGCCTAGGCGAACCAGGGAGATATGTCATGGGTGCGCAGCTAAGGGTCTTCCGCCGACGGATCAGGTCCGTCCAGGCGACGAAGAAGATCACCAAGGCGATGGAGCTGATCGCGTCATCGCGCATCGTCAAGGCGCAGCAGCGCCTCGAGGCGTCGACGCC
>JBEAQC010000028.1:0-6400 GCA_041164085.1 Actinomycetota bacterium | reverse complement strand
TCATCCGGGCAAATGCACGGCAAAGTCGCCCATGTCGCCCAATCGTGACCTACGACGGATATACGCGCCCCGGACCGGTCACGCTGACGACGACGCTGTCGCCGGGGCGAGGGGGCGGCGTGCCGCCTGGCACCCGCACGGGGATGACCGTGCCGTCTGTGAGTTCGACGCGCAGCAGCGAGTCGTGCCCGTGGTAAGACGTCTCGCGCACAACGCCCTTGCCAGGAAGGCCCGACGGCTCGACGGGACACGACAGCACGAGCTGCTCGGGACGCAGGACGACAACCGCGTCACCGTCGCGAGCATCGGTCGCAGCGTGCGTGGGCACGTCGCCGAGTGCGCACGCCACGCGACCATCTGAGACCACGGCCGGCAATTCGACCGCATCGCCGACGAAACGGGCGACGCCCAGATCGGCGGGCACGTCGTACACCTCCAGGGGCGTGCCGACCTGCACGATCCGGCCATCGCGCATCACGGCGACGAGATCCGCGGTCGAGAGCGCCTCCTCCTGATCGTGCGTGATGAGGATCGCGGTGGTGCCCAGGCCGCGCAGCAGCTCACGCACCTCCGCACGCAGGCGCACCCGGAGTGCCGCATCGAGGGCGGTGAAGGGCTCGTCGAGCAGGATCACGTCGGGCTCGGGCGCGAGTGCGCGCGCGAGGGCGACACGCTGCTGCTGACCGCCGGAGAGGTCGTGCGGGCGGGCGTGCGCGTAATCGCTCATGCCGACCATCTCCAGCACGTCGTGGACCCGGTTGGCCAACTCGGCCCGGTCGGAGGACGCATGCGACAGCCCGAAGCCGACATTGGCGGCAACGTCGAGATGAGGGAAGAGTGCACCCTCCTGGGGCACGATGCCGATCCGGCGCTTCTCCGGGGGCACGAAGGCGTGCGGGAATCCCGGGCCTGCGCCGACGACGAGACGGTCACCGAAACTCACCGTGCCCGAGACGGGCTTGAGGAAGCCCGCGAGCACACGCAGCAACGTGGTCTTGCCCGAACCGCTGGGGCCGAGCACGGCCGCGACAGCCCCGGAGGGCACATGGAGATCGAGGTCCTCCAGCACAGTGAGTGCGCCATAGCCCGCAGTGAGGCTACGCACGTCGACGCTGGTCACGAATCCACAGTATCGGCGCCCGTGTCGGCGCTGCGCGTCATCGTGCGGCCGAGGAGCCAGGCGGGGATGGCGGCGAGGAGGACGAGCGCGATCGCGTAGGGAGCGGCCGAGCCGTAGGCGGCGATCTCCGTGCGGCTCCACAGTTCCGTGGCGAGGGTGTCCAGGCCGGTGGGCCGGAGCATGAGCGTGGCCGGGAG
The DNA here is from genome assembly GCA_041164085.1 of Actinomycetota bacterium. Classification (GTDB taxonomy): domain Bacteria; phylum Actinomycetota; class Actinomycetes; order S36-B12; family S36-B12; genus Mxb001. The sequence continues at coordinate 5,083 of JBEAQC010000028.1, read as the reverse complement.
CTCCTTCATCGCGGTAAGCAGCACGAGCAGTCCACCGGCGGCGATCCCCGGCAGGGTCAGGCGCAGCGTGGTCTGCGACCAGGCGCGCAAGGGGCCGCGGCCGAGAGTGCGCGCGGTCTGCTCGAGCACCGGTGACACCGACGCGGTGGCACTGCGGGTCGCGCCGATCGCCTTGGGCAGGAAGAGCACGGCGTACGCGAAGGCGAGGATGACGACCGTCTGGTAGGCGATCGGCAGCACCGCGAGAGTGAGGAAGACCAGTGAGAGACCGACGACGACACCGGGCAGCGCGTGACCGGTGTAGGAGACGGTCTCGATCGTGCGCACCGACCGGGTGCGATAGCGCGCCGCCATGATCCCCACCGGGAGTGCGAGCAGCACGGCGAGAACAGCGCCTGCCAGGGACACTCCGAGCGAGGTGAGCGCAGCACTGAGAAGTTCGAGGATGTCCAGCGGCGTGCGACTGCCTTGCAGCATGCGCAGCACGAGTGACACGAGCGGTACGCCGAGGGCCAGGACGGTCAGCCCGGTGAGCCACGCGATTGCGGCGATGCGCGGGCCGGGTCGTAGGTCGACCAGCGATGCCGTGCGCTGGGTGCCACTCGCCACGCGCCAGCGTCGGGTGCGCCCTCGGATGCGGCGCTCGGCCAGCACGAGGAGCGCTGCAAGGCCGACGAGCACCAGGGCCAGCACCGCCGCGCTCACCCGGTCGAAGCTCGCGCGATACGACGCGTAGATCACGCGCGTGAAGGCATCGACGCGCAGCAGCGCTACGGCACCGAAGTCCGACAGGACGTAGAGCGCCACGAGTAGGGCGCCTCCCGCAGCCGCGGGCCAGGACTGGGGCAGCGTGGTGGTCGCGAACGCGCGGAAGGGTCCGCGCCCGAGGGAACGCGCCACCTCCTCGAGGGCCGGGTCACTGGCTCGGAAGGACGCCGTGACTGGCAGGACGACGTACGGCGAGGACACGAGCGTGAGGATGAGCGCGGCCGCCCAGAATCCGTTCATGGCCGGGAATTGCGAGAGCCAGGCGTACGCCGCGACGTAGGACGGGATGGCCAGCGGCAGCGACACGAGCACGAGCCACATGCCACGCAGCGGCAGGTTGGTGCGGGCGAGGAGCCACGCGGTCGGGATGCCGATCAGCAGGCACGCGGTGACGACAACGGTGACGAGGCCGACGGAGGTCACGACGGTCTCGAGCGTGCGCGGGCGCACGAGCACCTCAATGATGCGCGCGAGGCCCGCATCGCTCACGCGCACGACCAGATAGAGCAGCGGGATCAGCGAGACCACGGCCGTGATCGCGCCCGCGGCGATCAGCAGGCGCGGGGGGCGCCCGGTGATGCGCCTCGGACGCGGTCTGGTCGTGGTCTCGGTGAGCGTCACAGCAGTCCGACATCCTCCAGCATCACGAGCGTGCCGGGCAGGTCGGCGAGCTCGGCGAGCGGCACGTCCGGGCCGCGGAGCGTGTCGAGTGGGGGCAGCCCTTCGGCCGACGCGACCGAGGGCACGAGCGGATATTCGAAGGTGTTGGCGACGAACCACTCCTGCGTCGACGGTGACAGCAGCCACTCGACGAAGGTCGCGGCGTTGGCGTTGTCGGCCGCGCCCGTGAGGATGCCGACACCGGCGACATTGACCAGGCTGCCGGGATCATCGGGCTTGGTGAAGGCGATCTGAGCGCGCATGGCGTCCTCGCCGACCTCGGCGGCCTTCTCGTACCAGTAGTAGTGGTTAATGAGGCCGAGCTGCGCCTGACCGGTGTCGACCGCATCAAGGATGAGGCCGTTCTTCTCATAGGTCTGCACGTCATTGGCGACCAGGCCCTCGAGCCACTGCTTGGTCACCTCGTCACCCTGCGAGACGCGCATAGCGGTGACGAAGGCCTGGAAGGACGCATTGGTCGGCGCGATCGCGACCTGGCCCTTCCACGTCGGATCGGTGAGGTCGAAGATCGACTGCGGCACCTCGGCAGCCGGCACCTGCTCGGGGTCGTAGGCGATAACACGCGCGCGTCCGGTGACACCGGTCCAGTCACCGCTCGGTGCGCGATAGGCCTCCGGCACGGTGGTCGCCACCGACGCAGGCAGGGGCGCGAAGAGCCCGGCCGCGTCGACAGCGCCGAGGGCGCCGGCATCCTGCGCGAAGTAGACCTGTGCGGGGCTGGCATCGCCCTCCTCGAGCAGCTGCGCGGCGAGTTCGGCGGTGTCGCCGTACCGTGCCTGCACCTCGATTCCGGTCTCCTGCGTGAACTGCGCGAAGAGCGGCCCGACGAGTTCCTCCGACCGCCCGGAGTAGACGGTGAGCGGACCGTCGGCTGCGTCGGAGCCCCCGCCGCAGGCGGCGAGGACGGGCAGCGCCAGGGTCGCGGCAGCGAGGCCGAGCATGGCCCGGCGGGTGGTGCGAGAGCGGATCACCGAGAACTCCTTAGGTAAGGCTAAGTTAGGGCTGCCTTACCTTGGCTGAAGGCCTCGGGAATGTCAAATCCCCCGCTACCCTCCGCACATGTCCACGCCGGCTCTCGAGCCCGCCCGGCTCAGCCGCGGGGCGACGCTCGGGTACGCCGTCGGTGCCGCGGGGACGGCGGGCTTCGGCACGGTGCCCGGATTGCTGCTGGCGATCTACCTCACCAACACCCTCGGGGTGGCTGCCGGGATCGCCTCGCTCGTGGTCCTGCTGCCCAAGCTCTGGGACGTGTTCTTCCTGCCCTACGTCGGCAACCTCAGTGATCGGTCGGTGGCCCGCACCGGCAACCGCGCCCGCTTCCTCGTCTTCGGGGCGATCGGCATGCTCATCTGCTTCCCGCTCATGTTCGCCGTACCCGCAGGTGTGGGAGCAGGCATTGCGGCCGCGTGGGTGCTCATCGCTTTCCTCATCGCGGCGTCGGCCTTCGGCTTCTTCCAGGTGCCCTACATCGCACTCGCCGCCGAGATCACCGACTCACCGCAGGAGCGCACCACGCTGATGTCGTGGCGTGTCGGCTTCCAGGTCGGCGGCATTCTCCTCTTCGGCGTCGGCGCTCCGGTCGTTGTCAGCCTCGCCTCGGACGAGTACGTCGGATACCTGCTCATGGGCGTGGCCGTGGGGGGCCTCATCGCCCTCGGAATGCTCGTGTGCTGGGCCGTCGTCCGGCGCCTGCACCGCTACGTCACCGAATCTTCCGCCGGTGACCACTCGCTGCGTGAGCAATTCCGCGTGGCGTGGGCGGCGCGCCCCTTCCGGGTGCTCATCATGGCGTTCATCCTGCAGGCGCTCGGCGCAGGCGCCGTGCTTGCCGCGGCTCCCTACTTCTCACGCTATGTCCTGGGAGTCGAGGACTTCGGCCTCGTCTTCGGCGTGCTGCTGGTGCCCGCGGTGATCGTCATGCCGCTGTGGGCGTTCGTCGGCCACCGCGTCGGCAAGCGGCGCGGCTTCATCATCGCGTCATTCCTCTTCATGGCCGGTCTGCTCGCCTCACTTGCCGCGCACTTCGTGCCCCTCGCTGTCGCGCTCGCACTCATCTGCGTGACATCGGTGGGCTACGCCGGAATGCAGATGTTCCCGCTCGCGATGCTGCCGGACACGATCTCCGATGATGCGGCGCGCACCGGCCACCAGCGGGCGGGCGCCTTCACCGGCGTCTGGACCGCGGGCGAGACCGCGGCGTTCGCGATCGGGCCCGCACTCGTGCTGCTCCTGCTCGCCGTCACCGGCTACATCTCGACAACGGCGGGCGAGACGGTGGCCCAACCTCCGCTGGCCATCACCGGCGTCACGCTGGCCTTCTCCCTGCTGCCGGTGGTGCTCGTCGCATCCAGCCTGCCCCTCATCTGGCGTTACCCGCTGCGCGAATCGCCCCGCGGCTAGGCGAGGGGGAGGTAGCTCGAGAGGTCGCTGCGCTCGCCACTGGCCCGCAGCTTCCCGCTCGCGAGCGCGTCAGTCCAGGTGAGCAAGCCGCTCGCGAGCTTCAGCCACGTCGCGGCATCGCACTCGACCACGGCTGCCGGCGTACCGCGACGATGATGCACGCCCTCGACCGCCTGCACCGCGGCGTACGGCGGCACCCGCACCTCGACGGCCTTGCCGGGGGCCGTGGTGGTGAGGAGCGCGAGCGTCGCCTTGACCGCGGCCCGCTCGACATCGGGATCGGGCGTGCGATCCATGGAATACGCCGTGAGGCAGAGCTGGAGTTGCTCAGCGAGTGCGGGGTCGGACATGACGGCACCCTACGCCGGCGGTCGTTGCGACGTGGTAACCGTCTGACGTCGGCGACGTCTCGCAAGGCGACGCATCAAGCGACCAGAGCAGGCGAACCGCCCTGAATGGCTCTGGCTAAGCGAAGTGGACCGCGATTATCGGGCTAGCCCGACGCGATGGGTGCCTTACGGCTTGATGATCACGCGATTGGACTTCACATCCCCGTCCCGGAAGACCACGTAGACCTTCTTGCCCGTCGTGCGCTGCCAGGTGAACGAACCCTGAGCATCCAACTCCCGCGTCGCACCCGGCGCGTAGCCGGTCTGACCGCGCAACCTCACCCACGCCTGCACGCTGCCCGGCACCAGACCTGTCGTGACACCATCAACCTTCACGATCCGCCCCTTGCGGCTTCCCGTGATCACGATCGACTTGGCGACCGGAGGCGGCTCCGGTGTAACCGAATCCGACCAGGCCGACCACGGTCCCCAGCCCGCACCGTTTAGCCCGCGCGCCTGAAACCGATACGACTCCCCATTCGTGAGATCAGGGAACTTGCACGACAAGCCCGTGTCATCAACAACCGAGTACAGGCACGACTGCTGACCGGACTCATCCACTACCTGATACTGCGAAATCGCGAAGGATCCCGATGACGTCGGAGCGGACCATGAGGCCGTCGCCGCCCGATCGCCTGCGGCGGCCACCACATCACGCGGAGCCGACGGCGGATACGTCGGCGGAGGCGGAGGTGGCGGCGAAGGCGGAGGTGGAGGAGCAGCAAGGGAAGGCGGAGGTGGAGGAGCAGCACACGGGTTCGCGTCGTACTGCCACAGCAGGAACGGGAACCCGGAGTTCACATCGCACTGACCCCAGTAGGGCGAGGTCGGCAAGGCAGGGCTTC
>JBEAQC010000027.1:0-9138 GCA_041164085.1 Actinomycetota bacterium | reverse complement strand
TACCGCAACGAGGCAGGCGAAGGCATCTGGGACTTCGCCCGCGGGTGCATGCGCACCTACCTCATCCTCAAGGAGAAGGCGAAGCAGTTCGACGCCGATCCTCGCGTGAAGCAGGCCTTCGCCGACGCCGGCGTGCCCGAGCTCGCTCAGCCCACGGTGGGGCCGTACTCCACGGCCGCCGCCGACGCACTTCTCGCCGAGAAGTTCAACCCCGAGTCCCTGGCCAGCCGCGGCTACCGCAACGAGCAGCTGGACCAGTTGGTGATCGACACGATCCTCGGCGCGTAGCCGAGTCGTTCACCACCACGCACCACCGCTAGACAGCACGACAACCGCACAGCAGTACAACCGACACACGCAGGGTCGCCCTGCTGAGAAAGGACTCAGATGTCCAAGCGCACTTTCGGAGCCATCGCCGGCCTCGCGGCCGCCGGGCTCCTCCTCGCCGCATGTGGCGGCAGCGGTGGCGACGCCGCATCCAGCTCTGCTGCACCCGAGCCCGGCTCGCTCTCCGGCAAGGTCGGCGTCATCCTCCCCGATGCTGCGTCCTCTGCCCGCTGGGAGACCGCGGATCGTCCGTTCCTTGAGCAGGCCTTCCAGTCCGCTGGTGTCGAGTACGACATCCAGAATGCCAATGGCGACAAGGCGAAGTTCGCCACCATCGCTGACCAGATGCTCGCTTCGGGTGTGACCGTGCTCATGCTGGTCAACCTCGACAGCCCCTCGGCCGCTGCCGTCATCACGAAGGCAAACGACCAGGGCGTCCCGACGATCGACTACGACCGCCTCACCCTGGCGGGCAACGCCAACTACTACGTGTCCTTCGACAACGTGGCCGTCGGCACCAAGATCGGCGAGGGCCTCGTCACCTGCATGCAGAACAACGGCAATGACTCCGGCCCGGTGGCGCTGCTCAACGGCTCCCCGACCGACAACAACGCGACCCTCTTCAAGGAGGGCTACGAGACCGTGATCACCGGTGCTGGCTACACGATCGCCGCTGATCAGAGCGTTCCGGACTGGGACAACACCAAGGCGGGCACCATCTTCGAGCAGATGTACACCGAGGTCGGTGGCGATCTGATCGGCGTTGCGGCTGCTAATGACGGCCTCGGTGGTGCGGCGATCGCCGTCCTCGAGCGCAACGGTGTCGCGGGCGAGATCCCCGTTACCGGTCAGGACGCGACCGATGAGGGTCTGCAGCGCGTGCTTCTCGGCACCCAGTGCATGACCGTCTACAAGGCCATCAAGGCCGAGGCCGACGCTGCTGCACAGCTCGCGATCGACCTGATCAAGGGCCAGGTCTCCGCTGCTGACGCTCTCGCGAATAAGACTGTCACCGACACCGAGACCGGCGTTGAGGTCAAGGCTGTCCTCCTCGAACCGATCGCGGTCTTCCCGGAGAACGTCAAGGACGTCATCGCTGACGGCTTCACCACCTACGATCGCGTCTGCACCACGCCCGCGATCCAGGAGAAGTGCGCGGAGTACGGGATCAACCCGTAGTCCGCTAGCACCTCTTCACGCACACCATGAAGACGTGGCGGGGGCGGTCCGGATTCCGGCCCGCCCCCGCTGCCTTCCTGCCAGACTGGCCCGCAATGGCCCACGGCATCGACACACACCCTGCGAGGAGCGATGACTGATTCCAGTGCACCCCTGCTATCCCTGAGGGGCATCAACAAGAGCTTCGGTCCCATCCATGTGCTCCGTGATGTTGATCTGGATGTCAGGGCCGGCCGTGTCACGGCGCTCGTGGGCGACAATGGCGCCGGCAAGTCGACCCTGATCAAGGGCATCGCCGGCATCTATCCCTTCGACAGCGGCAAGATTGAGTTCGAAGGTCGACCTGTCTCCATCGGTGGCCCCAAGCAGGCCAATGACCTGGGCATCGAGGTCGTCTACCAGGACCTGGCGCTGTGCGACAACCTCGACGTCGTGCACAACATGTTCCTGGGGCGCGAGGTCAAGTCCGGTGTGACACTCAACGAGACCGACATGGAGAAGCGCGCGGAGGAGACGCTCAAGGGACTGTCGGTGCGCACCCTCAAGTCCCTTCGCCAGCAGGTGTCGAGCCTGTCCGGTGGCCAGCGCCAGACCGTCGCGATCGCGCGCGCAGTCTTGTGGAACTCCAAGCTGGTCATCCTCGACGAGCCGACTGCTGCCCTAGGCGTCGCTCAGACCGAGCAGGTGCTCAATCTCGTCCGCCGCCTCGCTGACAACGGCCTCGGCGTCATCCTCATCTCCCACAATATGAATGACGTGCAGGCCGTGGCCGACGATGTCGCCTGCCTCTATCTCGGCCAGATGGCCGCACAGGTCGAGAAGTCCACCGTGTCGGCGCAGCAGGTCGTCGAGTTGATCACGACCGGCAGATCCGGCGACATCGGATTGCAGCCCGAGACCGCCATGGGAGGTGCGGCATGACCGCGCAGGTGACCGACGTCGACGTCCCGGCGGCCGGAGACACCGGCGGCATAGGCCAGGCTGTCCGCGACTACTGGGCTCGCGTGCGAGGCGGCGACATTGGTTCGCTCCCGGCCGTGCTCGGCCTCATCGTGCTGGTCGTCCTCTTCGGCGCCCTCGAGGGATCGACCTTCCTGTCCGTCTTCAACTTCGCCAACCTCATCAACCAGAGCGCAGCCATCATCGTGCTCGCGATGGGCCTGGTCTTCGTCCTGCTCCTCGGCGAGATCGACCTGTCGGCAGGATTCGCGGCGGGCACGTCGGCCGCAATCCTGGCTGTGGCGCTCAACAACTGGGGCCTGGTCTGGCCGCTCGCGCTTCTGGCCGCCCTGCTCACCGGCGCCGTCATCGGCCTCACCATCGGCACGCTTGTCGCGCGCCTGGGCATCCCTAGCTTCGTCGTCACGCTCGCGATGTTCCTGGCTCTGCAGGGAGCCATGCTGCTCATCATCGGCGAGGGCGGCACCATCCCGATCCGCAGCGACGCCATCCTCGTCGTGATGAACGGCAACATGCCGGTCTGGGCTGGCTGGCTCCTCGCCATCATCATCGTGGGGGGCTTCGGGCTCACGACACTGCTCGCCATCCGTCGGCGGCGCAAGGCAGGTCTCCCCGCGGAGGCCATGAGCGTGTGGGCCATCAAGGTCATCGCGCTCGGCGTACTCATCTTCGCCGCGACCTACCTCCTCAACCAGGAGCGGCAGTTGCCCAGCGCGAAGATCGTGATCCAGGGCGTGCCCTGGGTCATCGTCGTCATCCTGGTGCTGCTCGTCGGTCTGACCTTCATCCTCCAGCGCACCGGCTTCGGCCGGCACGTCTACGCCGTGGGCGGCAATCGCGAGGCGGCTCGACGAGCCGGTATCAACGTCAAGGGGCTGATGATCACCTGCTTCATCTTCTGCTCCACCCTCGCTGCTGTGGCCGGTGTCCTGCTCGCCTCGCGTGACAACTCCGTCTCACCGACGACCGGCGGTGCACAGACACTGCTCTTCGCTGTGGGCGCAGCCGTTATCGGTGGAACCAGCCTCTTCGGCGGGCGTGGCAAGATCCGTGACGCAGTGATCGGTGGTCTTGTCATCGCGGTCATCGCCAATGGTCTGCCCCTCATCACGCAGCAGTCGGGCATCCAATTCGTCGTCACCGGACTGGTGCTTCTCGTGGCCGCGAGCGTGGATGCGATATCCCGCCGACGTGCGGCAGCAACGGGCAGGTAGGTCTGCACGTGCCCTCCCTCGCGGGAGCGACCCAGGACGAGGTCCGTCGCTCCAACCTGTCCACCGTCCTGCGGCTGCTCCACCTGGGCGGAGCGCACACGCGCTCTCAACTGACCGCCCTCACCGGGCTCAATCGCAGCACGGTGGGAGACCTGGTGACCGCCCTCGCGTCGATCGGTCTGGTTCGTGAGAAACCGGGCGACGTGCGCGGCGTGGGCAGGCCCTCGCTCGTGGTCGAGCCGGTGCCCACGTCGGTCGCGGTGCTGGCGCTCGACCTGCGCGTTGAGCGCACGGAGGCAGCGTTGGTGGGACTCGGCGGCGAGGTATTCGCGCGCGCTGAGCGGCGTCATCCTGACCGCGATCGCGACGCACTGATCGATGATGTCGCGCGGGTCAGCCGCGAGGTGCTCGACGCGATGCCGGCCGGATGCGCGTGGGTGGGCGCCTGCGCTGGTGTCCCCGGTGTCGTGAGAGTGATGGACGGCCTCGTGCGCTTCGCGCCCAACCTCGGCTGGACCGACGTACCCCTGGGCGACCTCCTCTTGGAGCGCATCGGGGCGGGCCGGGGTGATGTGAGCATCCGCAACGACGCCGACCTTGGAGTGCTGGCCGAGCACCTACGCGGCAGTGCCCGCGACAGCAGCACCGTCCTGTATCTCGCCGGCGACATCGGCATCGGCGGTGGACTCTTCGTCGACGGCCATCCCCTTGTCGGCGCCGGTGGCTACGGCGGCGAGGTCGGTCACATGCGCATGAACCCCGAGGGCCGCACCTGTCGCTGCGGGTCGCGTGGCTGCTGGGAGACGGAGATCGGTTTCGCTGCGCTTACACGTGCGGCAGGGATTGGCGACACTCTGCCGACGCTCGTCGAGGCGGCCCAGAGCGGCGACGCCGGTGTGCTCGACGCCTTTGCCACAGTGGCCGACTGGCTCGGTATCGGCCTCGCCAATCTGGTGAACATGCTCAATCCGCAGTCGATCGTCCTCGGCGGTCACCTCAGCGCCGTCTACGCCATTGCCGGAGACCGCGTCGATGCGCAGGTGAGCGGTGCACTGCCCGCGGCACGTGAGCTCGTGCGCATCAGATCCTCCGAGATGGGCGGCGATGCCACCCTGACGGGAGCTGCAGAAGTCGCCTTCGCGTCCCTTCTCGATGACCCAGTGCACGTGCTGCGTGACAGCGCAGCGAGCTAGCTGGCCAATGCGACGTGACCCGCGGGCGGGTCGAGAGCCACTGCCTGCCCCAGCAGCGCGGATTCGCGCGCTGCCTCGATGACACGCAAATCCGCGACGACATCACGCGGATCCACCGGCGCCGGTCCCTCGCCCCGGATGGCCCTCGCGACCCGGCGGTAGTACTCCGGCCAGGCTCCGGGCTCGCGGCCTAGTGACACGGGTGCTGACGTGCCGGTGACGAGCAGGCCCTGCTCGGTCTCCGCGCCCCAGTCCGGGTCGCGCGGATCGCGCCCGGCCCGCAACGCATCCTCCTGAGTGTCCAGGGTGTTGATGAGCAGTCCGCCGCCGGTGCCGAGCAAGCGCAGCCTCGGCTCGACGAAGGCGGCGACGGAACTCACGCTGAGGATGCTGACTGCACCCGAGACATGCTCGAGCACGATCTGTGTGTCGTCGTCCGCGGTGACGCCCTCGCGTACATGGCGTGAGGAAGCGAACACGCGCCCCACGGGCCCGAGCAGGTGCAGTGCCTGATCGACCAGGTGAGCGCCGAGGTCGTAGAGCAGGCCGGGGAGGTCCTCGGGCGGGCCCTCCTCGCGCCAGCCGCCCTTGGGCGCGGGGCGCCAACGCTCGAAGCGTGATTCGAGCCGGTGCGGCGTACCCAGCAAGCCCTCGTCGATGCAGCGGCGCGCGGTGAGGATCTCGGAGTCCCAGCGCCTGTTCTGGAACACGTGCACCTGTCGACCGGATGAGGCAGCGAGATCGATGAGCGCTTGCGCCTCGCGGGCGGAGCCGGCCAGTGGCTTGTCGACCACAACGTGCATGCCGGCATGCAAGGCCGCGGTCGCCTGCGGCACGTGAGCCGAGTTCGCCGTCGCGATGACAGCGAGGTCGAAGTCCTGGTCCCAGGCTTCGTCGGCGTGGGTCAGGATGCTGACGCCGGGGAGGTCGTCGCGCACCTGCTGCTGCCGAGCGGGGTCGGATGTGACGACGGCGGCGATTTCGATGTCCGGCTCGGCTCCGATGAGGGGTGCGTGGAAGACCCGTCCCGCCAGCCCGTAGCCCAGGAGTACGGCGCGCAGTGTCACGCGGGCCTAACTCCAGTAGACGTGCACGCGGCTGCCAACCGAAACCTGATCGAAGAGCCAGGAGACGCCCTTGAGGTCGGCGACATTGACGCAGCCATGAGAGCCCCCGCCGGGGTAGTAGCCGCTGGAGGCGAAGGTCGGTGAATAGTGGATGCCGATATCACCGTTGAAGAAGAGCGCGTAGGGCATTGCCACGCGCGGGGCATTGGGTCCGTTGATGCCGGACGTGGCGTACCGGTCTTTGTAGTAGACGCGGTAGGTGCCGGTGGGCGTCTCCAAGCCAGGGACCCCGAAACGCACATCGAGTGTCTGCACGACCTTGCCCTTGCGGATCAGTCGAAGGACCTTGGCGGTCTTGTCGATGCACACGACCTGGCGCTCCTGGAGGCACGCCTTGGGCAGTTTGCCGACGTCGTCGCCGACCTTGTCGAGCATCTTCCACGTGTCCTTGTTGAGCTTGCCGTTGATGGGCAGGAAGAACTTGCGCTGGAACTGCTTGACCGCCACCTTGGTGGATCGACCGTAGAAGTCGCCCTCCATCTCCTTGTCCCGCAGTTCGTAGCCCAGCCAGGTCAAGCGGTACTGCGCCTTGTGGACGGCGTCACCCTTGCTGCCGTAGTCGAGCGGGATGTCCTTGGGGACCGCCGTGTCGGCAGCGGCGACACCCGCCATGGGGAGCACGGACATGGCGAGCGCCACGGCGGTGGCGGCGGCAAGTGATCGGAGCTTCATGGTCCCTCTGCGAATCGGTCGGTCTGCTGTCCAACCTACCCGTTAAGCGGCAGGATCGGGGGGTGAGTCAAGGTCAAGGTCCCGTCACCGGCGAAGCCGCCCGGATGGCCGAGTGCGGCGACTACCGCTTCGGTCCTGACGAGGCGGGTCCGTGGTACCTCTGGGGGCCGTATCTCGCCGAGCGAGCCTGGGGAACGGTCCGTGAGGACTACTCCGCGGATGGGGACGCCTGGCGCTACATCCCGTACGACGCCGCCCGATCGCGCACCTTCCGTTGGAGCGAGGACGGCATCCTCGGCCTGTGCGACCTGCACCAGGACCTCGCATTCTCCCTGGCCATGTGGAACGGCCGCGATGGTCACGTCAAGGACAGGTTCTTCGGCCTCGACGGCTGGCAGGGCAACCACGGCGAGGACGCCAAGGACTACTGGTGGTACGACGACGCGACGCCCTCCCATGCGTGGCTTCGCGCCCACTATCACTATCCGCAGGGGGCCTTCCCCTATGACGAACTCGTCTCGGTCAACGGGTCCCGCACCCGGCAGGACCCGGAGTTCGAACTCCTGGACACGGGGGCCTTCGACGGCGACCGCTACTGGATCGTCGATGTCGCGTACGCCAAGGACGATCCGACCGACACGTCGATCCGGATTCGCGTGACCAATGCGGGCCCCGATGATGACACGCTGCACCTCCTCCCGACCGCAACCTTCCGCGACACATGGTCGTGGGGCAAAGGCAGACCCGTGCCGACCTTCGCCCTCGACGGCGGAAGCATCGTCGCCGATCACTGGCGCCTGGGCACCTACCACCTCGACGCGGCCACGGCCTCCGATGGGTCTCGACCGGAGGCGCTCTTTTGCGACAACCGGACCAACACCGAGCGCATCTTCGGCACCCCGCTCGATCGGCCCTACCCCAAGGACGGCATCAACGATTACGTCGTCCATGGCGCTGACACGGTCAACCCCGATCATCAGGGCACTAAGTGCGCGTGGCACTACGTGCTCGACGTACCCGCAGGCCAGACCGTCGAGGTGCGCCTGCGCCTCTGGTCGCCCGCTGAAGCGCCCCCGCCGGCGACCGACTGGTCGGGTGCCGCGTTCGACCAGATCATGGCGCTGCGGGAGCGGGAGGCGGATGAGTTCTATGCGAGCCTGACCCCGCCCGGCGCGGGGGCTGATCGCGCAGACATCATGCGCCGTGCCTTCGCCGGGATGATCTGGTGCAAGCAGTTCTTCCGCTACGACGTATCGCGATGGCTTGATGGCGATCCGACCGAGCCGCCTCCGCCTCCCGGTCACGCCCTCAGTCGGAATGGGCACTGGCGCAACCTCGATGCCTACGACGTCATGTCGATGCCCGACTCGTGGGAGTACCCCTGGTTTGCGGCATGGGACCTCGCTTTCCACACGGTCGTCTTCGCGCACATTGACCCGGAGTACGCGAAGTACCAACTCCTGCTGATGCTGCGCGAGTGGTACATGCACCCCAATGGCGCGCTGCCTGCGTACGAATGGAACTTCGACGACGTCAATCCGCCCGTGCACGCTTGGGCGGCCATCCGGGTATTCGAAATCGACGGATCACGCGACCTGGACTTCCTCGCGAGGGTCTTCCAGAAGCTGCTCATCAACTTCACGTGGTGGGTCAACAAGGTCGACAAGGAGGGCAACAACGTCTTCGAGGGCGGATTCCTCGGCCTGGACAACATCGGCCCGATCGATCGCTCGCATTTGCCCGAGGGATACGTCATCGAGCAGGCCGACGGCACATCGTGGATGGCCTTCTATGCGCTGATGATGCTGCGCATGGCGATTCGCCTCGCACCGCACGACGATGCGTACTCCCCGATGGCGCTGAAGTTCCTCGAGCACTTCGCGACCATCACCGACGGCGTCGCGGAGGTGGGACTCTTCGATGCCGAGGACGGGTTCTTCTACGACCAGCTCGTGCGTCCCGATGGCAGCCGCGAGCCGATCCGCGTCCGGTCCCTTGTCGGGGTCATCCCCGTCTTGGCGGGAGCCTTCATCGACCAGAGCACGCGCTTCGCCAAGTCGCCGCGCTATCAGCGGCGCCTCGCCGACTTCCTGCGCAGGCGTGGCATCGACCACGACGCCAACGACCTCGAGCACAGCGCAGGCTTCCTCCAGATCCGTCACGATGAGGATGGCAACAAGGCTCTGCTGACGGTGGTGGATCCCGATCGCCTGCGGAGGGTCCTGTTGGAGGTGCTCAGCGAGGACTCGATGCTCTCCCCGTACGGTCTGCGATCGGTCTCCAAGCGACTCGAGGGTGCGCCGTACCAGATCAATGTCGATGGTCAGGAGTACGGCATCGATTATGAGCCGGCCGAATCCACCACGCCGATCTACGGCGGCAACTCCAACTGGCGCGGGCCGGTGTGGTTCCCCATCAACCATCTGGTGATCGAGGCACTTGAGCGCTACCACCTCTACCTCGGTG
>JBEAQC010000026.1:0-33443 GCA_041164085.1 Actinomycetota bacterium | reverse complement strand
AGCCCACGCTCGGTGGAGGGTGATCACCGAGGGCGGATCGGTAGACCTCGAAATCCTCATGACCGGGGAGCGAGTCCCCAGGATTCAGGCGATGTCAGCGCGCCGCGGATAGGGTCGTCATCGCGCGTTACCAAACCAAGGTCGCGCTCTATCTCGATGCGTCCCAGCGACGGGCGGCGCATGGGCTCCGCTCGAACGAGGCCTGCATGGAGGCTGTCGCGCGAACCACGGGCGAGAGGTTGCGGAGGCAGCGATCATTCGCGAATTCATGCGGCCAGGTCGGGCTCGTCTGCGCATCTTCGCGTTCGCGCAGATGCGCACCGGGTGGCACGACCCGGTCCTGCGCGAGGCCATCGTCCGTGAGTACACCGCATTCGTCGCGGAGGCCCATGCGACCAGCCCCGGCTTCAACATCGCGGAGGCCCATGTGGGCTTCGCGATCGGCGGCGGGACCCTGCTGCTCTGCGTGCTCTCCCCGGATGCTTGGCTGCTCCCCTACGACGTCGTGACGGTCGCCTGGGAGGGCTGATCGGCGAAGGGAGAGCGATGGCCTGGGTGCTTCTCGTGCTCGCCATCGCAGCGGAGGTCGTCGGCACCCTGTCCCTCAAGGCCAGTGACGGCTTCTCGAAGCTGTGGCCCTCTGTGACGGTCGTCCTGGGCTATGGACTCGCCTTCACCCTGCTCGCGTTTGCGCTCAAGACCCTCGATGTCGGCCCGGCGTACGCCCTCTGGGCCGGCCTGGGGACTGTCGGCGCGGCGGTAGGCGGCTGGCTCGTCTTCAGTGAGCGGATGAATCTGCTCACTGTGTCCGGCATCGCCATCGTGATCATTGGTGTCGTCGCCATCACGCTCGGCGAATCCCGCGCATCCTGACCACGATGGCTCCGACCCAAGGGATTCCGGCCTCGGCCCTCAGTTGCCCAGCCTCAGGTCACGAGGCTCATGCGTTCGAGCAGAAGAACTCGACCGCAATCCCATCGGGGTCGCGTGCGGTGACGGCCCAGCCGTAGGGCGCGACCTCGACCGGACCGCGCGCGACGGCGAGTTCGTCGAGCCGCGCAGCCCATGCGCGAACCTCACCCTCACTGGCGCACGTGAGGCCGATGTGGTCGAGGCCGGTGCGTGTGTGGTCGAAAGTGTCGCCCGAGGTCGACGCCGCATGTGCTGTCACGCCGATGACCAGGCCCTCGGGCCAGGCGAGCCTGACTCGCTCCCAGCCGTCACCGGAGCGGCGCGCGGCATCGGCCGGGCCCAGGACGCGCTGGTACCACTCGGCTGATCGATCGACGTCCTGCACGGTCAAGGTGACGTGGTGCAGGCTCGCCGGTCGGCTGATATCCCGGGAAGTCACGGGGAGTCCCCGTTGATGACGCTAGCCCGGAAGGGGCTCGCCGGGTAGGTGCCGAGCACCCCGAGGTACGCCGTGTAGAACGCGAGCTCCTCGAGTGCCAGCCGAAGCGGACGCTCGTCGGGGTGGCCTTCGACATCGGCGTAGAACTGGGTGGCGGAGAAGGTGCCGCCGAGCTGGTAACTCTCGAGCTTGGTCATGTTGACGCCATTCGTCGCGAAACCACCCATCGCCTTGTAAAGCGCGGCGGGCACGTTGCGGACGCGGAAGACGAATGTGGTGATGACAGGACCGCTGTCGACGGGGGGAGTGGCGGCCTGGCGAGCAAGGATCAGGAAGCGCGTGGTGTTGTGGTGCTCGTCCTCGACATCGCGCGCGAGGACGTCGAGTCCGTAGAGCTCCGCGGCCAGGACCGGGGCCAAGGCGGCGACAGCCGGGTCACCGGCCTCGGCGATCTCTCGCGCGGCTCCGGCGGTGTCATCTGCCACCACAGATCGCCAACCGTGGTCGCGGATGAACTGCCGGCACTGACCCAGGGCATGGGAATGACTACGCACCGTCGTGACGTCCGCCTCAGTCGCCCCCGGAACGGCCAGGAGGGCGAAGTGGATCGGCATGAAGTGCTCGCCGACGATGTGCAGACCTGACTCGGGCAGCAGGTGGTGGATGTCCGCGACCCGCCCCGCGATGGAGTTCTCCACGGGGATCATCGCGAGATCAGCCTGACCGTCGTCCACCGCGGCGAAGACATCCTCGAAGGTCGCGCACGGGACTGATTCCGCAGCCGGGAAGACCTCGCGGCAAGCGGCGTCGGAGTTGGATCCCGGCTCACCCTGATAGGCGATGCGCTGGACTGCGGACATGGCGCGAAGCCTACTGACCGCCACCCTTGCCTGAGCGGGTCGCGTACTGGAACGCGGCGAGAGCGAGCACGAGGGCCCCCGCTCCGATGCCGAAGAGCATGACTGCCTCGGGGTCTGACCCCTCCACGAGTTCGCCAAGGAAGACGACGGCGATGACCGCGACGACGACGCCGATGAGCTTGCCCTTGAGGTCGTCGAGCGAGTGGATCTGAAGCCACGCCGGCAGCTCGACGTGTTCATCGACGAAGAGCTCGTAGAGCCCGTACCCGATCACGAGCAGGACCGTCGCGAGCAGGAGAGTGTCGACTGCGGTGAGCACCGACACGATCGATGCCTTCAACTCGACGTCGAACTGCACGAGTTTGAAGATCGCCGTGCCTATCTCCCATAGTCCGATGACGATCAGGACGAGGGATCCCAGGAGTGCGCCCAGCGCGGGCAGTACGACGACGTAGCGTGAGAGTTCGACGACGCGGCGCACTCTAGGAGGCTACCCTTCACGCCATGGACCCGCAGACCGTTCTCGACTCCCTGGATATCGCTGTCTACAGCAAAGACCGCGAGGGTCGCTACACCTACGCAAATCGCATGGTGTGCGATCTCTTCGGCGCGCCCCTTGCCGACATCGTCGGCAAGGACGACACCGCCTTCTTCGACCTCGAAGCATCAAGTGAACTGCGCGAGAACGACCAGGAGGTGATGGATTCCGGGGCGAGCGTCACACGCACGGAGCGCGACGTCATCAAGGAGACGGGCGAGGAGCGGATGTATCTCACCGTGAAGGCGCCGATTCGCGATGCGAGCGGCGCGGTCGTGGGCCTCGCCGGCGTCTCCATCGACATCACGGAGGGCTAAGGCCCGCGTCGGGCACACTGGCCTCATGGCCAATCGCCTCGCGGAGTCCACCTCGCCGTACCTCCAGCAGCACGCCGACAACCCGGTCGACTGGTGGGAGTGGGGCGACGAGGCCTTCGCTGAGGCCCGGCGGCGCGGGGTGCCCGTCTTCATCTCCATCGGCTACTCCGCATGCCACTGGTGCCACGTCATGGCCCACGAGTCCTTCGAAGACGAGCCGACTGCCGAATTGCTCAACGAGCACTTCGTGAGCATCAAGGTCGACCGCGAGGAGCGGCCCGACGTCGACTCGGTCTACATGGATGCGACCGTCGCCCTGACCGGTCACGGAGGCTGGCCGATGAGTGTGTTCGTCGACCACGACGGGCGACCGTTCTACGCCGGGACCTACTTCCCTCCCGAGCCGCGCCACGGCATGCCGTCCTTCCCCCAGATCCTTGGCGCTATCGCCGAGTCCTGGGCAGGGCGTCGTGACGAGGTGACGGGGGCAGCCGAGCGCATCACCAAGGCCCTTGAGCAGCGCGAGCGCGCCGTCTCCGCCGAAGGAACCCCGCCCACTGCTGACGATCTCGCCGCTGCCGTCGCCGCCCTCCGCCAGTCGTATGACATGGCACGTGGCGGCTTCGGTCGTGCACCGAAGTTCCCACCATCGATGGTCCTGGAATTCCTGCTCCGACACGCGGGGCGCACCGGGAGCACCGAGGCGCTCGCGATGGTGGAGGGCACCTGTGAGGCCATGGCACGCGGCGGGATGTACGACCAACTCGGTGGCGGCTTCGCCCGATACAGCGTCGACGACGCGTGGGTGGTCCCCCATTTCGAGAAGATGCTCTACGACAATGTGCTACTCCTGCGCGTGTACCTCCACTGGTGGCGGCTCACGGGCAGTGCGTTCGCCGAGCGCATCGTGCGGGAGACGGCCGAGTGGCTGCTGCGTGACATGCGCACCCCCGAGGGCGGGTTCGCCGCGGCGTGGGATGCCGACAGCGAGGGCGTCGAGGGCAAGTTCTACGCCTGGACCCCCGAGCAGCTCATCGATGTGCTCGGCGAGGACGACGGGAGGTGGGCGGCCGCGCTCCTCGAGGTGACGCCGTCGGGGACCTTCGAGCACGGCGCTTCGACGCTCCAATTGCTCCGCGACCCCGACGATCTGCAGCGGTGGAATCGCATCCGGCAGCGGTTATTCGACGCGCGTGCATCGCGCGTGCCGCCGGGACGCGACGACAAGGTCGTGGCGGCATGGAATGGCCTCGCTGTCGCCGCACTCGCGGAGGCCGGGGCGCTTCTCGACGAGCCCGAGTGGATCGATGCCGCCCGCGGCGCCGCGGACCTGCTCCTCGCCGTGCACCTCGGTGCCCGCCAGCCCGACGACGGCAGCTCGGCTGACCAGCCGGACCATGGCGACCGCCTCGTGCGCACCTCACGCGACGGCAGGGCGGGATCGACGGATGCGGTGCTCGAGGACTACGCCGATGTTGCCGAGGGGTTCCTGGCTCTTTATGCCGTGACGGGCGAGGACGAGTGGCTCGCATTCGCGGGCATCCTCCTCGACGTGGTGCTCGGGCACTTCACGGACGGCGAAGGCGGCTTCTACGACACGGCCGACGATGCCGAGCAACTCGTGCTGCGGCCGCGCGATCCGTCGGACAACGCCGCGCCGTCCGGCTGGCTCGCTGCCGCGCAGGCCCTGCTCACCTACGCGGCGTACACGGGCGTGGTCGACTACCGACTCGCCGCGGAGCGCGCGCTCGGCATCGCCACCGCCCTGGCCGACCGTGCGCCGAGAGGGGTGGGCTGGGGGCTCGCGGCGGCCGAGGCGCTGCTCGACGGGCCGCGCGAGATCGCCGTTGTCGGCGCCTCCGATGATCCGGCGACCTGGCACTTGCACCGCACCGCGCTCATGGGGACGGAGCCGGGGCTCGTTGTCGCGGTTGGGCCACCCGGCTCGGACGTTCCCCTCCTGCGCGACCGGCCGCTCATCGATGGGCGAGCGGCCGCCTACGTGTGTCGGCAGTTCGCCTGCGAGGCGCCCGTGACCACTCCGGATGCACTCGCTCGCAGCGTCGGGGCCCGGATCTCGACCATCTCGGACTAGCCTGTCGGCGTGGGCCTGACAGATGTTATCTACGGCGCGTACGAGCGTCGTCTGCTGCGTCAGATCCCACCGGATCGCCGCCCTCGTCATGTCGGGGTCATCCTCGACGGCAACCGCCGATGGGCCACGAGTCAGGGATCGGCGAGCGATGTCGGCCACCGTGCCGGCGCGGCCAAGATCGTGGAGTTCCTCGGCTGGTGCGAGGAGGCCGATGTCGAGGTAGTCACCCTCTGGCTGCTGTCGACCGACAACCTCTCGCGACCGGATGCCGAGTTGCAGGCCCTGCAGTCGATCATCGAAGAGACCGTGACCGGGCTCGCGGAGACCGGGCGGTGGCGGATCCATCCGGTCGGCGCGTTGGATCTGCTGCCTGACCGCACGGCGCGGCTGCTCAAACACGCCGCTGAGTCCACGGCGGAGACCGACGGGATCCTTGTCAACGTCGCGGTCGGCTATGGCGGCAGGCGTGAGGTCGTCGACGCGGTGCGATCCCTCCTCACCGAGCACGCCAAGGAGGGCACATCGGTCGAGGAGATTGCGCAGATGATCGATGTGGAGCACATCGCCGAGCATCTCTACACCCGCGGCCAACCCGACCCCGACCTGGTCATCCGCACCTCCGGCGAACAGCGGCTCTCGGGCTTTCTCCTGTGGCAGAGCGCGCACTCGGAGTTCTACTTCTGCGAGGCGTACTGGCCCGACTTCCGCCACGTCGACTTCCTGCGGGCTATGCGCGCCTACGCCGCCCGCCAGCGCCGCTACGGCGTCTAAGCACTGTCCCAGCAACCTCAGATTTCACCTGCGCCCCCGGCGTGTTGGCATGAGGCGCCGGCGCGTCCGCCCTAGTGTCCGAGGGACGGGTCGGCACCCGGCCGGCCCGCCGGACACGGTGTGCCGTGCTCGCTTGCAGGGGTCGGCTAGGTCGGCCCGCGGGACCGCGGTGCACCACGAGGAGACCACGTGGCCGCTGCGCGTAGCCGCTCCCGCAAGAACCCTGGTCGCACCTTCGTCATCGACACCTCCGTGCTTCTGTCGGATCCGCACGCGTTGCTGCGCTTCGACGAGCACGAGGTGGTCATCCCCGTTGTGGTGGTGACCGAGTTGGAGGCCAAGCGCACCCATCCCGAACTCGGCTACTTCGCCAGATCGGCGCTGCGGTTGCTCGATGACCTGCGGGTGAGTCACGGCCGGCTCGACGAGCCGATGGCCGTCGGGGACTCAGGTGGCACCGTGCGGGTCGAGCTCAACCACACCGATCCGTCGGTCCTGCCCAGTGGCTTCCAGCTCGGCGACAACGACACGCGGATCCTCTCCGTGGCCCGCAGCCTGGCCGCGGAGGGCCATGACGTCGTCCTGGTGAGCAAGGACCTGCCCATGCGGGTCAAGGCATCAGCCGTCGGCCTGGCCGCCGAGGAATACCGCGCCGAGCTCGTGGTCGAGTCGGGCTGGACAGGCATGTCGGAGGTCGAGGTCGACGCCGACGCCCTGGATGCGCTCTATGACGACACGGTCATCGACCTCGATGCCGCCCGCGACCTTCCGTGCCACACCGGGCTCGTCCTCGTCTCGGACCGAGGCAGCGCCCTGGGCCGCGTCACCCCGGAAAAGCGGGTGCGGCTCGTTCGCGGTGACCGCGAGGCCTTCGGCCTGCACGGACGCAGCGCGGAGCAGCGCATCGCCCTGGACCTCCTGCTCGATCCCGATATCGGGATCGTCTCCCTGGGTGGTCGCGCCGGCACGGGCAAGAGTGCGCTCGCCCTGTGCGCGGGCCTCGAGTCTGTCCTCGAGCGCCGCCAGCACCGCAAGGTCGTCGTCTTCCGCCCGCTCTACGCGGTGGGCGGTCAGGATCTGGGCTATCTCCCGGGGACCGAGAACGAGAAGATGTCGCCCTGGGCCCAGGCGGTCTTCGACACCCTGGGGGCGGTCACCACCTCCGAGGTCGTCGAGGAGGTGCTCGACCGGGGGATGCTCGAGGTCCTACCTCTCACCCACATTCGGGGCCGGTCTCTCCACGATGCCTTCGTCATCGTCGACGAGGCCCAGTCCCTCGAGCGCAACGTGTTGCTCACCGTCCTGTCCCGGATCGGGCGGGACTCCCGGGTCGTGCTCACTCACGACGTCGCCCAGCGCGACAACCTGCGGGTGGGCCGTCACGACGGGGTCGTCGCCGTGGTGGAGAAGCTCAAGGGACACCCGCTCTTCGCCCACGTCACCTTGACCCGCTCCGAGCGCTCGCCGATCGCGGCGCTGGTCACTGAGATGCTCGAAGATCTCCCCGTGTGAAGTAGATCACTCGAATTCCCCCATGAAGTCGCGACATTCCGCCCGATTTATCCGAATTATCCACTAGTTATCCACAGGATCGCCGTTATCTCAGCGTGACATTTCCGGATTCGTTAGGCACGGTAGACCGATGTTGATCGGTCAGAACTCGCACCGCGCAGGCGCGTCCGGGGCAACTCGCGGCGTGCTTGCCGCCGTCGTCTCGATGGCCCTGCTCGCTGTACCCGCAGCCGTCCTGGCACCCAGCGCAGCGGCGGCACCGGTCGCGCCGGCAGACGAGGCACCGCCCAACGAGCGCGCCCCCCGCGTGCCGACCCCTCCGGACCTGGGCGACATGCCCTGGACGACCGAGGCGGGCCGGGACATGAAGGGCTACCGACTCAGCACCTACACCGGCAAGTACTACGACCGGTCACGCGAGCAGTACCGCATCTGCGTGATCCAGCGTGAGAGCGGTGGCAACTACGACGAGCCCTCGGGCCCGTGGCGCGGGGCCTACCAGTTCAGCGACAGCCTGGCGGCCGGAGCCCTTCGGGCCATGCGGGCCGAGATCATCGAGGTCTACGGCAATGCCGGCAAGCAGGCCATCGATGCTCTCGAGGGCACCTTGATCTACACCTGGCCGCGCTTCTTCCAGGATGCGGCCTTCTGGACCACCTTCAACAAGGGTGCAGGCGCCAGCCATTGGGCGGGCGGCAATTGGTACTGCAACCCGGCGCGGAACGCCGAGAGCGGCTGGCCCAACCCCAATCGCTGGAACTACTCGCCGCTGGAGCGCGACAAGCCGAGCAAGGACAAGTCCAGCGAGGAGAAGTCCGGCAAGGACAAGCCTGGCAAGGACGGGTCCTCAGGGACCACCGTTCGGGCGACTCCCGAGAACAACCTGCGCCAGGCGCGCTCCTTCATCCGTGAGCGCTATGGCTGGAAGTACCCGGAGTTCCGCGCCCTCAAGGCCATGTGGTGGCGCGAGAGCAACTGGCGTCACGATGTCATCAACAACCACCCCAATGGACCGTGGTACGGCCTGGGGCAGGTCAACGGCGGGTTTATCGCTTCTCGCGGCTACTCCATCAAGGAATACATGAAGTCGCCACTAGCCCAGATCAAGGTGGGAACCGCCTACATCAAGCAGCGCTACGGCACACCACTGAAGGCCTGGTCCTTCTGGCAGGCCAACGGCTGGTACTAGGTCCCGGAGGTCAGCCCGAGTCGGCCGGCGGTCCCACCTGGATCGTGCGGACGACCGGACGCAATGTGTCGGCGAAGAAGTCATTGCCCTTGTCGTCGACCACGACGAATGCCGGGAAGTCGACGACGTCGATCTTCCACACCGCCTCCATGCCGAGTTCCGGGAAGTCGATCACCTCGACGGACCTGATGTTGTCCTGCGCCAGAATGGCCGCCGGACCACCGATCGACCCGAGGTAGAAGCCGCCATTGTCCTGGCAGGCCTTCGTGACCGCCGGGCTGCGATTGCCCTTGGCGAGCATGACCATCGAGCCGCCTGCCTTCTGGAACTGATCGACATAGGCATCCATGCGCCCCGCTGTCGTCGGTCCGAAGGAGCCCGAGGGCATCCCTTCCGGCGTCTTGGCCGGGCCGGCGTAGTAGACCGCGTGGTCGCGTAGGTAGTCGGGCATCGGCTCACCGCGATCGAGCATCTCCTTGATGCGCGCATGGGCGATATCGCGGGCGACGACGAGGGGGCCGGTGAGCGACACGCGTGTCTTGACCGGCAGACGTGACAACTGCGTGCGGATGTCGTCCATGGACTGCGTGAGGTCGATGTGCACGACGTCGCCGTCATCGGTGTGCTCGACATCGGGTAGGTACTGCGCTGGGTCGGTCTCCAGCTGCTCCAGGAATGCACCCTCGGGGGTGATCTTGGCCAGTGCCTGGCGGTCGGCGGAGCACGACACCGCAATGGCGACGGGGAGGGAGGCGCCGTGGCGGGGCAGCCGAATAACCCGGACGTCGTGGCAGAAGTACTTGCCTCCGAACTGTGCTCCGATGCCGAATCCTCGCGTGAGTTCGAGAACCTCGGCCTCCATCTCCAGGTCGCGGAAGCCGTGCGCGTCCATGCTGCCGTGCACGGGGAGCGTGTCGAGGTAGCGCGCACTCGCGAGCTTGGCCACCTTGAGGGCGTACTCGGCGCTCGTCCCGCCCACCACGATCGCAAGGTGGTACGGCGGGCATGCGGCGGTGCCGATCGAGCGAAGCGCGGCATCGAGGAACTCGATGAACTTCGTCGGCGTGAGCAGGGCCTTGGTCTCCTGGAAAAGGAAGCTCTTGTTGGCCGAGCCACCGCCCTTGGCCAGGTAGAGCAATTCGTATGCAAGCTCATGGCCGGGTTTGGTGTCGGCGTAGATCTCGATCTGGGCCGGCAGGTTGGTCCCTGTGTTGCGCTCGTCCCACATCGTCAGCGGTGCCATCTGCGAGTAGCGGAGGTTGAGGGTGGCGTACGCGTCGTAGACGCCGCGGCTGATCGCCTCTTCGTCGGGGCCCTCGGTGAGCACATGCTGGCCACGCTTGCCGACCACGATCGCCGTCCCGGTGTCCTGGCACATCGGCAGCACGCCCCCGGCCGACACGTTGGCGTTCTTGAGCAGGTCGAGTGCGACGAATCGGTCGTTGGGGCTGGCCTCGGGGTCGTCGAGGATGTGCCGAAGTTGGGCGAGGTGGCCGGGCCTGAGCAGATGCGCGACGTCGTGCATCGCCTCGACAGTCAGGGTCCGCAGGACCTCGGGCTGTACTCGGAGGAAGCTGCGACCTCCCAGGTCGATGACTTCCACGCCCTCGCTCGTGATGAGTCGGTACGGCGTGGTGTCGGCGCCGAGGGGGAGCGGGTCGACGTAGGCGAACTCCGGCATGTGCTCAGCCTAGGCCGTCTGCCTTCGGTAGGTTCGTCGCCGTGAATCCCCCCGTGATCGCGGTCCTCGGCGAGCGCATCGTCGACTTCGTCCCGGGTGCCGATCCGCAGTCCTACCGGGCGGTGGCGGGGGGATCCCCGGCGAATGTCGCCCTCGGCATCCGCCGACTGGGTGGCGAGCCTGTGCTCCTCGGCCGCGCCGGGGACGACGGGCTGTCGCAGTTGCTGGACCGGGCGATCCTCGATAACGACCTCTCCACCGCCGCTCTTCTGCGGCGCGAGGGCCCGAGCCTGCTCGCCGTGTGCACTCGGGCCGACGATGGCTCGGTGTCCTACTACTTCTACTACCAGGGCAGCCCCGACCTGATGTGGGACGACGCCGACCTCGCACAGGCGCTGGCTGCGGCACGCTCTGCGGGCGCGACCGCGTGGCACACCGGCTCGCTCGTGAGTTGGCTCGGCACCGGGGTGGATGCGGTGCTCGAGGCCTGGCGATCCGCGCATGATGCTGGCGACCTCACTCTGAGCTACGACCCCAACGCCCGGCCTGGCACGGTGCCACGGGAGGTCATGCGCGATCGCGTGGAGAAGTTCGTCGCCCTGTCGGACCTGGTCAAGGTGAGCGACGAGGACCTTGCGCATCTGTATCCCGGCGAGGCCGCCGAGCTCGTGTGCGAGCGCTGGGCGACGCAGGGCCCCGGACTTGTCGTGCTCACCCGCGGCGCCGATGGCCTGTCGGCCTGGCGCCCGGAGCGGCCGGTCGTGTCGGTGCCCGGTCGTCGCGTGCAGGTGTCCGACACCGTCGGGGCGGGGGATACCGTGACCGCCGCTCTCCTCGTGGGGCTCGCGGACGCGGGAGCTCTCGGGCGGGCTGGGGACCTCGCGAGGCTCGAGGATGCTGATGTGCTCCGGATCTTGCGCAGCGCCGCCGTCGCAGCATCGATTACGTGCTCGCGTGAGGGCGCACAGCCGCCGACGCGCGCCGAGGTGGACGCAGCCCTCGTCTAGTCGGCGCTGCCGAAGTCCACGACGGCGTACTTGCCGAGTTTGTCGAGGCGATGCTCGCTGGAGACCTCGCGGATCGTGCCGCTCTTGCTGCGCATGACGATCGAGTGCGTTTGGACGCCGTGGGGTGAGTAGTGAACGCCGCGCATGAGTTCGCCGTCGGTAATGCCGGTAGCGCAGAAGAACACGTTGTCGCCGGTGACGAGTTCGTCGGTCGTGAGCACGCGGCTGAGATCGTGCCCTGCTGCAATGGCCCGCTCACGCTCGGCCTCGTCGCGCGGCCAGAGCTGTCCCTGGATGACGCCGCCGAGGCACTTCACGGCGCAGGCGGTGATGATCCCCTCCGGCGTGCCTCCGATGCCCATGAGCACGTCGACGCCCGTGCCCCGGCGCATGGCCATGATCGCGCCGGCGACATCTCCATCGGAGATGAACTTGATGCGTGCTCCGGCCTCGCGCACTTCCCGCACAAGGTCATCGTGTCGTGGGCGATCGAGAATGCAGACGGTGAGGTCCGCCACGCTCATTCCCTTGGCCTTGGCGACGTTGAGCAGGTTGTCGGCACACGGCGCGGTGATGTCCACGACGTCGGCTGCTTCCGGGCCGGCGACGAGCTTGCGCATGTAGAAGACCGCGCTCGGGTCGTACATCGACCCTCGCTCGGACACGGCGAGAACGGAGATGGCGTTGGACATGCCCTTGGCGCACAGCGTCGTGCCGTCGATCGGATCGACAGCGACGTCGACCTGTGGCCCGATGCCGTCACCCACGGCCTCGCCGTTGAAGAGCATCGGCGCGTCATCCTTCTCACCCTCGCCGATGACGACGACGCCGTCCATGGAGACGCTGCCGATGAGCTGCCTCATGGCATTGACGGCAGCACCATCGGCGCCGTTCTTGTCACCGCGGCCGACCCAGCGGGCGGCCGCCATGGCCGCAGCCTCGGTCACCCTCACGAGTTCGAGGGCAAGATTGCGGTCGGGCGTCTCCGTTACGCGCATGCTTGACTCCCTCGCGATGCCTGGCTCTCCCAGGATGCCTGACTCTCTCACGCTGATCGGGCCAAGATGTGCCGCCGTCGGTCATCGGGGACCATGGTCATGTGTCCAGCGATGCCCCTGCGCCCGAGTCGGGCGATATCGCCCGCGAGCCGGGTGAGCTCCGCCCGACGGGCCGGCCCAATGCGCGCCTGCGTCAAACGGTGCGCGACATGGTGCTGTCCCTGGTCGTCGTCCTCGCCGCCATCGGTGCGGTCATGGCGGTCACCTGGCGCCCCGCGCCGGATCCGGTCCGCGTCATCGACCCTGGACCCGTGCTGTCACTCGCGCGCGCACAGGCACCGTATCCGGTCCTGTATCCGGCGGACCTCGACGGCGCATGGCGCCCGACGAGCGCGAGATGGGAGATCACCGAGGAGTCGTCACCTGATCCTGCCTGGCACCTCGGCTTGGTCACCCCTGAGAACGCCTACGCCCAGGTGGGGCAGAGCGCCACGGAGGATCCGGCGTACCTGACCCAGCAGGTCGCCGGCGCCACACCCGCGGGGGAGTGGAATGGCTGGTTGCGTTACGACTCGGTCGATCAGCGTTCGCTGGTGCGCATCGAGGGCGGTGTGACCGCGGTGGTGTCAGGGACGGCGCCGTGGCCGACGCTGCAGCTGCTCGCCGAGCGTCTCAGCCCCACGGCGGAGCCACCCCCGATCGAGTGAGTGGTCCGCTGCCGTTCTACTCGGCCGCGTCGGTGCTCTCATCCAGGCGCGCTTGCGCTCCTGCTAGCCACATCTCGCAGATGCGCGCGTACTCCTCGCCCTGCTCCCATAGGCGGAGGGCCTCCTCAAGAGTGGTCTCACCGGACTCGAGTGCGGCGACGACCTCGGCGAGGGCGGCGCGTGCTTCCTCGTAGCCCATCGCGGGCTCGGTCGGGTCGCTCGCCTGCTGTGACGACATGGCCATCAGGGTAGATCCTCGACGGAGACGGTGAAGGATCCGCCGGCCACACGTGCGTCGAGACGCTCATTCGCGTGCAGCTGCGCGGGATCGCGGACCACCGCTCCATCTCGCGTGCGCAATACCGCGTAGCCGCGATCCAAGGTGGCTGCCGGTGAGAGTGCGGCCAGGCGTGCGCTGAGGTGCACGAGATCCGCACGCCCATGCTCGATGCGACGCGCGATGGACCGGCGACTTGAGGAGCGGGAACGGGCGATATCAAGGCTCTCGGACTTCACTCGGCGCGCGATGACCTGGCGCGCTCTCTCGCGATGGCGACCGATGAGCTCCTGCTCCTCACCGACATCCGGGACGACCCGCTTGGCGGCATCGGTAGGAGTGGATGCACGCAGGTCGGCGACCAGGTCGACCAGCGGAACATCCTGCTCGTGGCCGATTGCGGTCACCACAGGGGCACGCGAAGCGACGACGGCCCGCACGAGTCGCTCATTGCTGAAGGGCAGCAGATCCTCGACGCTCCCGCCGCCGCGCGCGATGACGATGACGTCGATATCCGCCTGCGCGTTCAAGGCCTCGAGGGCCTCGACGACGGCGCTCACGGCGGCGGTGCCCTGGACGGCCACTTCGCGAATCACGAAGTCCACGCCGGGCCAGCGAAGCCGGGCATTGACGGTCACGTCGCGCAGGGCCGCACTGGCCCGTCCGGAAATCAGCCCCACGCGCCGAGGTAGGAAAGGGATCGCGCGCTTGCGCTCGGGAGCGAAGAGTCCTTCAGCCTGGAAGAGCGCGCGAAGTCGTTCGAGTTCCTCGAGCAGGGCACCGCGGCCGACCGGACGGATCTCGCGCGCCCGGATCTGGAGTTGCCCCCGACCCGCATAGAACTCCGGTCGTCCGTGGATGACCACGCGCTGACCTTCGGTGACGGGTGGCGCCACAAGGTCGAGGACCTGGGCATCGGCAACGACGCTGAGAGAGAAGTCGGCGTCGGTGTCTCTAAGGGTGATGAAGACCGTGCGCAGTCCAGGGCGCCGCGAGATCTGCGCGATCTGCCCGTCGATCCAGATGCCGCCAAGGCGCCCGATCCAATCCCCGAGCAGTTGGGAGACCGTGCGCACCGGTGCCGGTGACTCGGCGGACGTCTCGAGCGGCATAGGGGCAGGCTACGGCCACGGATGCCGTCGGGGACGACGCGCCATACGATGGCGGTATGTCCTCCGAAGACCGTCCGGCTCGCAGAGTGCTCCTCGCTGCCCCACGCGGATACTGCGCGGGCGTCGACCGGGCCGTCGTCACGGTGGAGAAGGCGCTTGATCTGTATGGTCCGCCGGTATACGTGCGCAAGCAGATCGTTCACAACAAGTACGTCGTCCACCGCCTCGAGGAGCGCGGAGCGATCTTCGTTGAGGAACTCGACGAGGTGCCCGAGGGCTCGACCGTCGTCTTCTCCGCCCATGGCGTCGCCCCGACTGTTCACGCCGAGGCAGACGAGCGCTCCCTCAAGACGATCGACGCCACCTGCCCGCTCGTGACCAAGGTCCACTCGGAGGCCAAGCGCTTCGCGTCCGAGGGCATGCAGATCCTGCTCATCGGCCACGAGGGCCACGAGGAGGTCGTCGGCACGATGGGAGAGGCGCCCGATGCCATGACGCTGGTGGAGTCTCCGACCGACGCCGATAGCGTGACGGTCGATTCCGAACGGCCGCTGGTCTGGCTCTCGCAAACGACCCTGTCGGTCGATGAGACTTTGCAGACGGTCGATCGCCTCAAGGAGCGCTTCCCGCATCTGCAGAGCCCGCCGAGCGATGACATCTGCTACGCCACTCAAAATCGTCAACTTGCGGTCAAGGAGATCGCCCGGGAGTGCGACCTGCTCATCGTCGTCGGCTCGGGCAACTCCAGCAATAGCGTGCGCCTGGTCGAGGTCGGTCTCGAAGCCGGTGCCCGCACTGCCTATCGCGTGGACGGTGTCGAGGAACTCGACGATGCCTGGCTCGATGGAGTCACCACGGTGGGGCTGACCTCGGGGGCGTCGGTGCCGGAGGTCCTCGTCGACGGCGTGCTGGCCTGGCTTGCCGAGCGCGGCTTTGGCGACGTGGCCGAGGTCACGAGTGCGGAGGAGACCCTGGTCTTCGCCCTTCCCCCCGAGCTACGCCGCGATCTCAAGGCGGCGGGTCAGATCTAGCGAAGTCGGGCGCGATGCACCCGACGCTCACGCGGCCGAGCGCCTGCGTCGCACGAGGACGATGGCGAGCGCCACGAACGTCGAGCCGAAGACCCAGATCGCGTTGGCGCCGAGTGTCGTGATGATCATGAAGGCCTCGCGCACGAGCAGGTCTCCGGTCGGCGGCAGCGTGAGTTGGCCGGCCGTGATCGTGGCCAGGAAGAAGGCCAGCGGTGGAGCGATCACGGCGATGATCGCATCCTCGCGCCTGACGACCAGTGCGCCGTAGATGCTCGCGGCGAGTAGCGAGATCCCGGTGAGCCAGCCGAGTTGCGTGCGCCCGACGACGAGTGCGTCGGCGAATCCCATGACGACGGTGACGCCGATGACAACGAGCCATACTCCGGCGGGACGGACGCCAGGTGCCGCATGGGCACCGCGCACGGTAGGCGCCGCCGCTGGGGAAGAGATCGCGGCCGCGGGCGCCGGCTCAACCGGATCGTCCGGCCTGGGAGCGACCTCGGCGTACTCCAACGACGAGTCCAAGGCCGCGGGGGGATCTGATGGTGGTGGCGCGGGGACAGGCGCGGGAGCTGGCGCTGGCGTGGCGGGAGCCGCGGGGGGAGAGGTTGGCGCGGTCCCCAGGGTCACGGTGCGCAGGCCGACGGCCTGGTCGAGGCTGAGCGCCGGCACGGCAATGTCAGCGGCGGCGCCTTCGGCCCTCAGGGACCGGAAGAGTCGGCCGGTGCCGACCGAGGGCTCGCTCACAGGGGCAAGGCTACGGCAGGTGCGCGCGCTGCGGGTCGGGCCCGATCGATGGCGTCAGTGCGGCGTCGGCTGCGGCTGACTCACGGGATCGCTGGGTGATGGGCACGACCTCGGGGAGCGCGCCGTCGCCGAGGCCGTGGTCGCTGAGTCGACGCGCCGTCACCATGACCCGACCGTCGAAGCTGCCGACCATCTTGTTGTAGTGGCTGACGGCGGAGTCGATGGACGTGCCAACTCTGCGCATGTGCTCGGCGAAGCGGCCGAGTCGGTCATGCAACTCGCGACCGAGTCGGTGGATCTCGCGTGCATTGTCGGCGATGGCCTCCTGGCGCCAGACATGGGAGACGGTGCGCATGAGTGCGAGAAATGTGGTCGGGGTCGCGAGGATGACATTGCGGGAGAAGGCCCTGTCGAGCAGGGCTGGATCCTCGCGCAGCGCAATGCCGAGAATCGACTCGGCCGGCAGGAACATCACGACGACGTCGACCGAGTCGTCGTACTGACGCCAGTAGTCCTTGGCCCCGAGGCGATCCGCATGGGCGGCAACGTCACGTGCATGCCGCGTGAAGAGCTCGGCGCGTGCGGCCGGATCATCGCATGCCTCGGCTTCGAGGAGCGCGGTCAGCGGCACCTTGGCATCGACGACAATGCTGCGCCCCGCGGCAAGGTCGATCACCATGTCGGGGCGCTGACCACCGTCGTGGCCGGACCTGGAGTCCTGCTCGACGAAGTGCACACGATCGAGCAGCCCGGCGGCCTCAACGAGTCGGCGCAGATGCGCCTCACCCCAGCGGCCTCGAACGTCGACGCGACCGAGCGCGGCGGAGAGCTGACCGGTCTCTCGGCGCAGGATTTGCGTCGTAGCCTCAACATGTCGGAGTTGCTCGCCGATCTCACTGCGCAGACCGGCTTGATCGCTCCGCCGAAGGGCCTCCGCCTCCTCGAGTCGGCGCCCGAGCCGCTCGAGCGCATCCGCCACGGCATCGAGCTCGGGAGCAGGAGCGGCCACCGCGCGGCGGCGGCGACCGATGAGCAGTCCGGCGCCAAGGAAGGCCACGCCGACGATTGCGCAGGCCAGGATGAGAGTGATCGCGTCCATACCGCGAGGGTGGCAGGGGGGTCTGACACCGGCACCGAGGGTGAGGCGCTCCCCGCCTAGGATCGCGTCTCGTGGCACTCACCATCGGAATCGTCGGACTCCCCAACGTCGGCAAGTCGACGCTCTTCAACGCCCTGACCGAGAACGACGTCCTGGCCGCCAACTACCCCTTCGCCACCATCGAGCCCAACACCGGCGTCGTCGAGGTGCCCGACCCGCGGCTCGGGGTCCTCGCGCAAATCTTCGGCTCCGAGCGGATCCTCCCGGCGACGGTGACCTTCGTCGACATCGCCGGCATCGTCAAGGGTGCGAGCGAAGGTGCAGGGCTGGGCAACCAGTTCCTGTCGCACATCCGCGAGTCGGACGCGATCTGTCAGGTGCTCCGCGCATTCTCGGATCCCGATGTCGTGCACGTCGAGGGTCGCGTCGACCCGGCGGAGGATCTCGAGACCATCAACACCGAGCTCATCCTCGCCGACATGCAGACTCTTGAGAAGGCAATTCCGCGCCTGCAGAAGGAAGCGCGGATCAACAAGGAGCGCGTCGAGACGCTCGCCGCTGCTGAAAAGGCACAGGAGGTCCTCAACTCCGGCACGACGATCTTCGCCAGCGGCATGGATGCCGAGCCGATCCACGAGCTCTTCCTGCTCACCGCCAAGCCCTTCCTCTACGTCGTCAATGCCGACGAGGCCGAACTCTCGGATCCGGCGTTCCGGCAAAAGATGCGCGACCTGCTCGCGCCCGCGGAGGTCGTCTTCCTCGACGCCAAGATCGAGTCCGAACTTGCCGGTCTGGATCATGCCGAGGCGCTTGAGCTGCTGCAGTCCATCGGCCAGGACGAGTCGGGGCTCGATGCGCTCGCGCGCGTGGGCTTCGACACCCTGGGACTCCAGACCTATCTCACCGCTGGGCCCAAGGAGGCGCGGGCGTGGACGATCCGCAAGGGTGCGACGGCACCGGAGGCCGCGGGCGTGATCCATACGGACTTCCAGAAGGGCTTCATCAAGGCGGAGGTCGTGTCGTTCGACGATCTCGTCGACGCCGGCACCATGGCGGAGGCGAAGTCGCACGGCAAGGTGCGGATGGAGGGCAAGGACTACGTCATGCGCGACGGCGACGTCGTCGAATTCCGCTTCAACGTCTGACACCGATGATCATCTGCCAGTTCATCTTCCGGCCCGGGCAGTACGACGACGACTTCCGTCACCTCGACGGCCAGATTGACGCATTCGCGAGATCGCTGCCGGGCTTCCGTGCGACCGAGACCTGGCAGTCCGCGGACGGCACGGTCGTCAACGCGACCTACTACTTCAACGACATGGCGTCGGTGCGCCAGCTCACACAGTTCCCGCAGCATCTCGAGGCCAAGGGTCAGTATCAGCGCTGGTACGACGGCTACCAGATCATCGTCAGCGAGCTGACGGCGTCATACGGCGATGGCCGGCTGCCGCACGTGACAGGATCACGGCCATGAGCGATGACTACTCGGCCCTGGCGTACTCCGTCGAGCGCGCGTATCCGGTCGAGGTCGATCGCATGTGGAGTGCGTGGACCGATGCTTCCGAACTCGAGCAGTGGTACTCGCCCACGGATCTCAGCGTCGTCCCGGGCTCGGTCGTCTCCGATGCGATCATCGGCGGTCGCTGGGCGGTCGCGGTGGATGCGACGGCGTATGGTCACATTGCCTACTTCTGGGGCCGCTACGACGACGTGTCTCCGCAGTCGCGGCTCATCCACTCGTTGAGCTACTCCCAGGACGAGGCTGAGTTCATCGCCCATGAAGATGATGCGCCGTACCACGACATCGTCATCGACATGGAGCCGCGCGACGGCGGCACGTGGGTGCGTTTCGCGCAGTACGGCGAGATGCCCGCCGACCAGGCCGCGATGGCGCAGGCGGGGATGGAGAGTTACTTCGACTCACTGGGCCACCACCTCGGCGTCAGTTGATCGCGGCGCGCGGCGCGAACTTGGGGACGTTATGGCCGCTGGGTGCAGCTTTTGTCCCAAAGTTCAGGGGAGGCGATGGCTTGAGCAGACCGCGGGACCGCGTCAGCTAACCGGCGGAGGGCGTGCCGCGGGGAGCTAAGCCCTCCGCGCGCAACTCCAGCGAGGCCAGCTCCGCGATGACGGCGTGGTCACCTCGCCGCCACGCTCCTGCCGGGTCGTCGCTGATGCGTGCGAGCAGGTGCAGTGGCTGACGCGCCATCGCGCGCAGGGCGAAGAGGTCGAGATCGTCGGTCGAGTCGAGGAAGCGCCGCGCGGCGGTGGCGCGGCGGATGAACGCGATGCGGATCGGGACCCAGAACATCGCCCACGATGCGATGCCGAGGACGGCAAGAGCGATCGCGAGGAAGCGGGCGAGCATCGACACGGCATCCGCGGACGCCTGGCCTGCCTCGGCGATCGACACCGACGCACTGCTCATGCCGTCGAAGGGGGACTGCAGTGCCCCGCCGATAAGAGGCAGGCCGGCAAGTGTTTCGCCGGCACTGGCGAAGCGCGCGGACATATCGGTCGCGCTGTCGGCAACCGCAAGTCCGGGCGCGGCAAGGTTCATCACCAGGTCATAGAGGCGCAGCGCCATCCAGATCCACAGCGCGCTCCACAGCACAAGCCACGCATCGCCGAAGAGTTGGCGCGCGCGCCGCGCGGGGATCTCCGAGTACCAGGTCATGTGAACTCCCTCATTCGCACTGCGCCCACCGTAGGCTCCCGGCATGGCCATCTCCCTGCAGCGGGTCCCCGGTGAGTACGCCGTGCATCGCCTCTCCCCGGATGCCGATATCCCCACTCAGGTGTGGGCAGCGCCCTTCGTGAGCGTCAGCCGGTCCCGCGACGAGCTCAGCATCGTCACGGGCAACGGGGTCGACATCGCGAGTGAGAGCAAGGTGGGGCCTTGGCTCGCGTATCGCGTTCCCGGGGCCATCGACTTCTCCGCGACCGGCATCATGGCCGCACTCACCGCTCCGCTTGCCGAGGCCGGTATCGGCATCCTCGGCATCTCGACGTACGACACCGACTACCTGCTCGTCGACGCCGATGCGGGAGAGGCCGCGGAGATCGCCTGGAGCGCGGCCGGTATCGAGGTCGGGTGACCGTTGTCGTCGCCGCCGCTATCGAACGCGACGGTCGCTATCTCGCAGCTCGGCGCACGAAACCCGACTGGACCGCTGGCCGCTGGGAGTTTCCCGGCGGCAAGGTCGACGCGGGCGAGAAGGAGATCGATGCCCTCGTGCGGGAGATCCGCGAGGAGTTCGGCGTGGGAATCACCGTCGGCGTGCGGGTGCCGGGGGAGTGGCCGCTGCACGACGACCTCGTCCTGCACCTCTACGTCGCCGCTCTCACGGACGGTGAACCGCAGCCCCTGGATCACCATGACGCGTTGCGTTGGGTGCCACCCGAGGACTTCGACGAAGTCGACTGGTTGGAGTCTGACCGAGATGCCGTTGCCGCGCTTAGGGGCATGACCGCGTAGGGTCACCCGGTGACCGCCACCCGCTCCGACCTCCGCAATGTCGCCATCGTCGCCCATGTCGACCACGGCAAGACCACGCTCGTCGACGCCATGCTGTGGCAGTCCGGGGCCTTCCGCGCCAACCAGGATGTCGATGACCGGGTGATGGACTCGATGGATCTGGAGCGGGAGAAGGGCATTACGATCCTCGCCAAGAACACCTCGGTGAAGTACGCCGGACCGTCGGCACCCGAGGGTGGTGTCACCTTCAACATCATCGACACCCCCGGCCACGCCGACTTCGGCGGCGAAGTCGAGCGTGGCCTCGAGATGGTGGATGGCGTCGTCCTCCTCGTCGACGCCTCCGAGGGCCCCCTGCCCCAGACCCGCTTCGTGCTGCGCAAGGCGCTTGCCAAGAAGTTGCCCGTTGTCCTCGTCATCAACAAGGTGGATCGCCCCGACGCCCGTATCGCCGAAGTGGTCGACGAGGCGTATGAACTCTTCCTCGACCTCGACGCGACGGACGAGCAGATCGACTTCCCCATCGTCTACACCAGCGCCAAGGCCGGGCGCGCGTCACGCGAGCGGCCGGATGACGGCGGCCTGCCTGCGGAGGAGAATCTCGAGCCCCTCTTCGCGACTCTCATCGACGCGATCCCCGCACCGTCGTACGACGAGGATGCGCCGCTGCAGGCGCACGTCACGAACCTCGACGCTTCGCCCTACCTCGGTCGCCTCGCGCTGTGCCGGGTGCACCAGGGCACGATCCGCAAGGGCCAGCAGGTCGCGTGGATGAAGGCCGACGGATCCGTGGAACGCGCCAAGGTTGTCGAGCTGCTCATGACCGAGGCGCTGGATCGCGTGCCGGTCGATAGCGCGGGCCCCGGCGACATCATCGCGGTGGCCGGCATCGCCGACATCACCATCGGCGACACCCTCGCTGACCCCGACAATCCGATCGCGCTGCCCGTCATCACCGTCGATGAGCCCTCGATCTCGATGACCATAGGCATCAACACCTCGCCCCTGGCCGGGCGCAGCGGCGGCACCAAGCTCACGGCCAACATGGTCAAGACCCGGCTCGACCAGGAGCTCATCGGCAACGTTTCGATCCGGGTGCTGCCCACCGAGCGTCCCGACACCTGGGAGGTGCAGGGTCGCGGTGAGCTCCAACTCGCGATCCTGGTGGAGATGATGAAGCGGGAGGGCTTCGAGCTCACCGTAGGCAAGCCGCAGGTTGTTACCCGCATGGTCGACGGCAAGCTGCACGAGCCGATGGAGCGCCTTTCCGTGGATATCCCCGAGGACTATCTCGGCGTCGTCACTCAGCTCATGGCCTTGCGCAAGGGGCGCATGGAGCAGATGGTCAACCACGGCACCGGCTGGGTGCGCATGGAATACCTCGTACCCGCCCGCGGGCTCATTGGCTTCCGCACCGAGTTCCTCACCGAGACGCGGGGCACCGGGCTGCTGCACCATGTCTTCGATCGCTACGAGCCTTGGCACGGCGAACTGCGCACCCGCCCATCGGGATCGCTCGTCGCCGATCGCTCCGGTCCAACGACCGGCTTTGCGCTCGCCAATCTGCAGGAACGCGGCACGATGTTCGTCGGCCCGGGCACCGAGGTCTACGAAGGCATGATCGTGGGCGAGAACTCACGCTCGGACGACCTCGATGTCAACCCGACCAAGGAGAAGAAGCTCACCAACATGCGCCAGTCCTCCGGCGACGTGCTGGTGCCGCTCATCCCGCATAAGCAGCTGTCCCTCGAGCAGGCCCTGGAGTTCTGCCGAGAGGACGAGTGCGTGGAGATCACCCCCAATGCCGTCCGGATCCGCAAGGTCCAGCTCGCGGCGACCGATCGAGCCAAGTCCAGGTCCCGCGCCAAGTAGTGGAGCGACTATCCACAGGGACTTAGGTCCCGATCGCCTCATCGGCCTGCCCCTAGGCGGCATTCCGATCAGGTCACATTCGCGCCGCAACTGCCTCTTTCCGGTGCCTTCCGGGCGTATGGTCGCGCCCGACGGTTCGGGGACGCCCTCGGGGTGTGAGAGAGGATCTAGGTGTCAGTGTCGGTCGAAGAGGCGACGACCGCTCCGGAGGAGATCAAGGGGCGCTCGCTCACGCAGATCGCGTGGAGTCGCCTGCGCCGCGACAAGACCTTCATCGCGTCGGCCATCATCCTCGCGGTCGTCCTGCTCGTCGCGATCTTCGCTCCCGTCATTACGGGATGGATAGGCATCGACCCCTATTCGCTCGACAAGACCGCGATCGATCCTGCGGGCGGCAAGCCGGTCGGACCCTGGGGTGGTGCGAGCTGGGATCATCCGCTCGGCGTGGAGTGGGGGACCGGACGCGACATCCTGGCACGGCTCCTCTACGGCCTCAGGATCTCGCTCCTCATCGCCTTCTCCGCGACGATCCTCGTTGTCATCCTGGGCACGACGTTCGGCATCATCTCCGGATACGCGCGCGGCTTCACCGATGCTGCCATCGGCCGATTCATGGACCTGATCCTCGCCTTCCCCTTCCTGCTCATCGTGCTCGCTCTCTCCGGCGCCATGACCCAGCGCCTGACCGCACTCGGCGTACCCGAAGGCAATGCCTCCCGCATCACCTACCTGATCCTCGTGCTCGGGATCTTCGGTTGGCCCTACCTCGCGCGCATCGTGCGCGGGGAGGTGCTCAGCCTGCGGGAGCGGGAATTCGTCGAGGCGGCGATCGCGATGGGTGCCAGCACTCCGCGCATCCTCATCCGGGAGATCCTTCCCAATCTCTGGGCACCCATCCTCGTCTACGCCACGCTCCTGCTGCCCGTGTACATCGCGACCGAGGCGGTGCTGTCCTTCCTCGGCGTGGGCGTCCTGCCGCCCGAGCCTTCGTTCGGCGCCATGCTCTCGGAGAGCGTGCAGTTCTTCCAGCTCGTCCCGAGCTACCTCTTCATCCCGGGCACATTGCTCGTCATCGTGGTCGTCGCGTTCAATCTCGCGGGCGACTCGGTGCGCGATGCGCTCGATCCGAAGGCGGCCCGATGATGCCGCCCCTCATGACTCCCGTCCCACACCGATCGGCTCATGTGCGAGCTGAGGGAGAAGGGTCACGCCCCGTGGCCTGCGGTGTACCAAAGGAGGAAACATGGTGAAGTCGAAGGCGACTCTCGCGATTGGCGTCGCGGCGGGTGCGCTGATTCTCGCCGCATGCAGCGGCGGGTCTTCTGATGGGGGAGGCTCGGGTGGCGAAGGCCAGGCCGGAGGCACCCTCACGATCCTGTCCCCGGCCGAGCAGATCCTCTCGCTCGACCCTCAGGTCATCTACACGGGTGAGGATCTCGCCTTCGCCGGCGCGACCATCATGCGCTCACTGACCGCCTACCAGGTCGCTCCGGGCGATGCCGAGGGCACGACCCTCGTCCCCGATATGGCAACGGATACCGGCACGGCCAGCAACGAAGGCAAGACCTGGCAGTTCACCCTGCGCGACGGCATGAAGTGGGAGGACGGCAGCCCCGTCACCTGCGCGGATGTGGCCTACGGCGTCTCACGTCAGTTCGACATCGGCCTCACCGAAGGCGGTCCGGTCTACGCCGTGAGTTACCTCGACATCCCGACCGACGACGAGGGCAACTCCGCCTACGCCGGCCCCGCCGACGGCACCGGGCAGGAGCTCTTCGATGCTGCCGTCTCCTGCGACGGGCAGACCATCACCTTCAACCTCAACCAGTCCGTGCCGGACTTCAACTACGCCGTGACGCTGGGCTTCAGTGCCGTCCCCGCGGGTATGGCTGCAGGCGTGGAGTACGGCGACAAGCCGATGTCCAACGGCCCCTACAAGATCTCCGAGTACTCCAAGGGCAAGGGCGGCAAACTCGTCCTCGTCCGTAATGAGAACTGGAGCGCGGACGTCGATCCCTACCGCAAGGCATACCCGGATTCGTGGGTCGTGAACTTCGGTGTCGAGGAGTCCGTTGCCGACCAACGCGTGATCCAGAGCTCGGGCGAGGACGAATACGCCATGGTCCAGGGCCTGACCACCGCCTCGCTGCCGATCGTGTTCGAGGATCCGCAGTACGAGTCGCGTCGCATCGATGCCTTCGATCCCTACTCGATCTACGCGGCCGTCAACGCCGAGAGGATCCCGGATGAGAAGTGCCGCCAGGCCATCGGTGTCGCCCTCGACCGCGACGCGCTCCTCCTCGCCGCGGGTGGCACCTACGCCGGCACCTATGCCGACGGCGTGGTGAAGCCCAACATCGGTATCGACTATGCCCCGACCGAGCTCTGGGACGGCCTCCTCGGCCAGCCCGTGGCCGGCACCGGCGACCCGGAGTTCGCCAAGAAGCTCCTGGGCGAAGGCGCGAACTGCCCGACCGAGATCACTCTCGACTACGCCCAGAGTGATGACAACGACAAGGCAGCAGCCATTTGGGTGGAGTCGCTGGGCAAGGCCGGCATCACGGTCAAGCCCAACCCCATCGAGCGTGGCCAGTACTACGGCGTCGTCTTCGAGAACGGCAACGACATCATGCTCGGCGGCTGGGGCCCGGACTGGCCCAATGCCTCCACGGTGATTCCCCCGCTCTTCGTGCAGGGCTGGAACCTCTCTCGCGTTGACGATCCTGCCTACGCGGAGAAGGTTTCCGCCGCCATGGTCGAGCTCAACCGCGAGACCCAGGCGACCATGTGGCACGAGCTGAGCAAGGAAGCAGCCCAGAAGATGTGGGTCGTGCCTACGCGCTTCGGCCGGGACCAGCGTCTCGCCGGCACCAAGGTGGGGCCGATCTTCAGTTGGTCGGCGTACGGATCCTTCCCGTACCCGATCATGTACGCCGTGCAGTAAACGGTGCGTGAGCGTGGGGTGGAGGCGCGAGTCGCCTCCACCCCACGTGTCATCGATCGCCGGCATCTGAGCCGTCACGTGAGCCGTTCAGGCTTACCCGCCAGGGAGGAGGGGATATGGGTGCCTACGTCGTACGACGCGTGCTCATCATGATCCTGCTCCTGCTGTTGCTCACCCTCGCCGTCTTCGTCCTCTTCAGCCTTCTGCCCGCCGACGTGGCTCGACTCACCTGCGGCAAGGTCTGCACCGATCAGACAATCGAGCTCAATAGGGCTCGCCTCGGCTTGGACAAGTCCGTCTGGGAGCAGTACTGGATCTTTCTCACGGGTCTGGCCTTCGGCCGCACCTACGGCGTAGGTCCCGGGGCAGTGGTGTGCGAGGCGCCGTGCCTGGGCTACTCGTTCACCAAGAACGAGCCGGTCCTGCAGCTCATCCTCGATCGGCTTCCGGCGACGATCTTCCTCGCCCTCGGCGCCTTCGTGATCTTCCTCGTCGGCGGCGTGGCCGTCGGTGTCTACAGCGCCTTGCGACGCGGCCGCTGGCAGGACAAGACAGTGATGGGCATCTCGCTCATTGGCTATTCGCTGCCGTCGTTCTTCATCGGTCTCGTCGTCATCTACTTCGTCATCATCCGGTGGCAGATCCTGCCATTTCCGCAATACGTCCAGCCGTGGGAGAACCCGGTTCGCTTTCTACAGACCATGATCCTTCCCTGGCTCGTGCTCGCCATCCTCTATGCGGCGTTCTATACCCGTCTGACGCGCAGCCAGATGCTCGAAACTTTGAATGAGGACTACATCCGGACTGCCCGCGCCAAGGGCCTTCCCGAGCGCGTTGTCGTGCGCAAGCACGCCCTGCGTGCCGGCCTCACGCCGATCGTGACCGCTGCCGGCCTCGACTTTGCCGGCCTGCTCGGAGGCGCGATCATCCTCGAGACGATCTTCAGCCTGCCGGGGCTGGGCAGCCTCGCTGTGTCCGCTGTCCTCGACCCCGATCTGGCGATCCTCGTCGGGGTCACCTTGATCACGGCGGTCTTCATCATCGTCGCGAACCTCATCGTCGACCTGCTCTACGCCGTGATCGATCCCCGAGTGAGGCCCTCATGACCGCCTTCCTGGAGGTCAGCGATCTCGCTGTGTCCTTCCCGACCGAGGACGGCGTGGTCAAAGCGGTGGCCGGGTCGTCTTTCGCCGTGTCGCAGGGGAGCACCCTGGCGATCGTCGGTGAGTCGGGCTCGGGCAAGAGCGTGACCGCACAGGCGATCATGGGGCTGCTCAATCGCGACTTCGCTGATGTCACCGGAAGCATTGCCCTCGACGGCACGGATCTGCTCGCTCTCGATGACGACGAGGTGCGGCGCATGCGCGGCTCTGTGATGGCGATGATCTTCCAGGACCCGTTATCGAGTCTTCATCCCTTCTACCGCATCGGCGATCAACTAGCTGAGGCCGTTCGTGTGCACAACAAGGTCAGCAAGTCCGAGGCTCACGCGCGCGCAGTCGATGCCCTCCACCGCGTGGGCATCCCTTCCCCTGACAAGCGCGTCAACGACTACCCGCATCAGTTGTCGGGTGGAATGCGTCAGCGCGTCATGATCGCCATGGCCCTGATCAACTCGCCGAGCCTGTTGATCGCGGATGAGCCAACGACCGCCCTCGACGTGACGGTCCAGGCGCAGATCATCGAGTTGATGTCCGAGCTCCAGCGCGAGACGGGGACAACGCTCATCATCATCACGCACGATCTCGGGGTCGTCGCGGACATGGCGGAGGAGGTGTGCGTGATGTACGGCGGGCGCGTGGTCGAGTATGCCGCCGTTCGCGACATTTACTACGCGCCCCAGCATCCGTACACTCAGGGACTCCTCGCGTCGGTGCCACGACTGGCGACGGATCGAGTGGATCGCCTCGACCCCATCCCGGGCAATCCGCCGTCATTGATCAACTTGCCGAGTGGATGCGTCTTTCATCCCCGCTGTTCCCAGCGTGCCGAGGTGCCCGATGGCCTTTGCGTGTCGCAGGAGCCTGCGCTGCTGAGTGTCGGTGTGGACCACCTCGTGCGCTGCCACCTCGCCGAGCAGGGGGTTACGCGATGAGCGAAAGAGTCCTCGACGTCGACGACCTCAAGGTCTACTTCCCCCACAAGTCGAGAGGGGTCTTCCCCCGCACGATCGGCCAGGTCAAGGCCGTCGACGGCGTGAGCTTTGACATCGATGCATCGCAGACGCTGGGCCTCGTGGGGGAGAGCGGCTGCGGCAAGTCGACCACCGGCCGGGCGATCCTGAGGTTGGTGGATCCCACGGCCGGGCGGGTCGTGATCAATGGCACCGACGTCGCGGGTTTGTCACGTCGCGCGATGCGGCCTGTGCGGCAGCAGGCGCAGATGATTTTCCAGGATCCCTACAACGCGCTCAATCCCCGGCAGACGGTGGGCGCGATCCTCGCGTCGCCCTTCCGGATCCAGAAGGTTGATCCGCCCGGGGGCATCAAGCAGGCGGTGCGCGAGCTCATGGACCGCGTGGGCCTGAATCCCGAGCACGTCAACCGCTATCCCTACGAATTCTCCGGGGGCCAGCGGCAGCGCATCGGTATTGCGCGCGCCATCGCGCTGCGGCCGAAGCTCATCATCTGCGATGAACCGGTATCGGCGCTCGATGTCTCGATCCAGGCGCAGATCCTCAATCTCCTCCAGGATCTCCAATCCGACTTCGGTGTGTCCTATCTCTTCATCGCCCATGACCTGGCTGTCGTCCGCCAGATCGCGCAGCGGGTCGCGGTGATGTACCTCGGACACATCGTCGAGATGGCATCGCGCGAGGAGCTCTTCGCTCATCCCCTTCATCCGTATACCCACGCGCTGATGTCCGCCGTCCCCGTGCCGGACCCGCGCGTGCAACTCGAGCGCGAACGCATCGTCCTCGGCGGCGATCTCCCCAGTCCCCTCGACCCGCCATCGGGCTGCGTCTTCCACACCCGCTGTTTCATCGCTCAGGAGCGCTGCCGCACGGAGCGGCCCGCGCTCCGCGAGCTTGCGTCCGGACACACCGTCGCGTGCCACTTCCCCATCACCGAGCCCCTGTCCGGTGGGGTCATCCACGGTCCAGACTCTGGGCTTGTGGATCCGGCAGAGGGGCAGCCCGGCTACTTCACCGAGACAATCACCGACCTTGGCGCGGTCGGCACGACCCGCCTCGACTCGGGGGAGCCCGGCGACGGGGTCTAGCGCAGGGCCTGGCCGAAGAAGTCGACCTCGGCACGGAGCAGGTTCTCGGCCACGACTTCCTGCGGCGTCATGTGCGTGACACCGGTGAGGGGTAGCACCGAGTGCGGCTTTCCGGCTGCGAGGAGCGCCGATGACAACTGCAACGTGTGCGCGACGACGACGTTGTCGTCGGCCAGGCCGTGGATGATGAGAAGGGGTCTGGTCAGATTCGCCGCCAGCGGCAGCAGGGACGACCGGTCGTAGGCCTGGGGGTCGTCCTGGGGCAGGCCGAGGTAGCGCTCGGTGTAGCCGGTGTCGTAGAGCCGCCACTCGGTCACAGGTGCACCGGCAACGGCGGCATGGAAGACATCAGGACGGCGCAGGACGGCGAGTGCGGCGAGGTAGCCGCCGAAGGACCAGCCGCGGATGCCGACGCGACCGGGATCGACGTCGTCGGGGTATGCCGCAGCCACCGCCTGGAGCGCCGTCACCTGGTCCTCGAGCGCGGGAGAGGCGAGATCACCGCGGACCGCCCTGTCCCAGGCCGGTCCGCGCCCCGGGGTGCCGCGTCCGTCCGCGACGACCACGCAGTAGCCCTGATCGGCCAGCCACTGATCGGTGCCGTAGGCCAGCCCGGCGGCAACGACTCGTCGCGCATGCGGGCCGCCGTACGGCGACATGATCACCGGAAGCCGCTTCGATCCGGGCGTGTGGCCTGACGGGAAGAGCACCGCGATGTCGAGCCGTGGCTCGCCGGTCTGGAGCACGTGGACGCGCGGCTCGATGACCGGTATCTCCGCGTAGGACGTGATGCTGGCGATCCGGTTCGCACCCTTCCAGACCGCGATATCGGTGGCGGTCGAGTCCATGCGCGTCGTCGATGTGAGGACGAGGTCACCTGATCGGCGACCGTGAATCATCGCGCTCGGGTCATCGAAGAGCGCCGTCACCGCACCGTCGGATGAGACGCCGTGCAGGCCCGGGCGGGTCGGATCCGAGCCGGCAACGATGAGCACGTCCTCGGGGCCTGCATCGACGACGGACTCGACCTGCAGGGTCGGGGGCGTCATGGCGACTCCATCGACGACGAGTCGATAGGCATCCACCTCCCGGTCAGCGACGATCTCCACCAGTTGCCCCCCCGCGGTCCGCGTGGGCACGCCGGGCATCAACTCGACCCACTCCGGATCCGTGCGCTCGCGGAGCGTGTGCGTCTGACCGGATGTCGGATCGACCTCGACGATCACCTGGCGGCGCTGATCGCGGGACAACAGCGTCACGATGGGCCAGCCGACCTCGGGCACCGCGACCCGGGCGAGGTACGGCAGGTCTGCGTGGTCCCACTCGACCTCCACCATCGGTCCGTCGTCGACCAGCACCAGCCAGAGGGAGACAGCGGCGTTGTCGCGCCCGGCCGCGGGGTAGCGATGCGGCCTCGCGGGCTGGTCCGGGTGAGCCGGATCGGCGATCCACCACTGCTCGACCGGGGTCGCGTCGACCCGTTCCACCAGGAGGCCGGAGCCGTCAGCGAGCCACCAGTAGCCGCGCACGCGATCGAATTCCTCGGCCGCGATGAAGTCCGCCAACCCCCACGTGACATCGTCGTTTCCCGCCTCGGGCGTGCACAGCGCGCGCGCGGGACCGCCGTCGAGGGGAGCGACGTAGAGCGCGCCGCCGCTGACATACGCGGCCCACGTGCCGGTGGGATCGGGCCGCGGGTCGATGACCGGTCCGGGCGCTTCGACCACAGACGGGGCCTCGCCCGCGTGGACCCGCACGGCGTACGGCGTGCCGGAGAGAGCGAAGACGGCGATCGACGCGGCTCGGTCCGTGGCGAAGTCGGTAATGCCCGCACTCACCTCGCGCAGGCGCTCGCGTCGGGCGCGTTCCTCGGCGGGCAACGACTCCGCATCATCGAGGAGTTCTCCTGGATCG
Organism: Actinomycetota bacterium; assembly: GCA_041164085.1. GTDB lineage: Bacteria > Actinomycetota > Actinomycetes > S36-B12 > S36-B12 > Mxb001. Next base: position 2,721 of record JBEAQC010000026.1, on the reverse strand, counting down.
GCGACGCAGGTCTCGGAGCCGGTGCTCAGATCCAGGGACCACAGTCGCGTGACCGGGTCGGACCCTCCGCCGGATCGAAGGAAGAGGATCTGCTCACGGTCGGGGTCGATCACGAACGAGCGAGGTGCACCGAGTCGGAATCCGCGAGTGCGGGCTCGCTGGCGCGGATAGGACTCGTCACTCGCGGTCTGGGTCACCCGTACATCCTGCCGGAGCGGCTCGACGGAGGCGGCTCTGGCGGCTCGCCGGGTCCCCTCGGATCCCGGCACTACCCTGAGCGCATGACCGACCGCCGGATCCTGCTCGTCCACGCCCACCCCGACGACGAGACGATCGGCACGGGAGCGGTCATGGCCCGCTACGTCGATTCCGGGGTGGGGGTGACCCTCGTGACGTGCACCCTCGGCGAAGAGGGCGAGGTGCTGGTGCCCGGCCTGGAGCACTTGGCCTCGGATAAGGAGGACCGGCTCGGCGAGTACCGCCAGGGTGAGCTCGCGGAGGCGATGCGCATCCTGGGCGTGACCGACTGGCGCCTGCTCGGTGGCGCCGGCCGGTATAGGGATTCGGGCATGGCGGGCACGTCCGCCAATGATCGCGAGGGTGCATTCTGGCGCGCCGACCTGCTCGAGGCGGCCAGCGAGCTTGTGGGGATCATCCGCGAGGTGCGCCCGCAGGTGCTCGTCACCTACGACGACTTCGGTGGATACGGTCATCCCGATCACATTCAGGCGCACCGAGTCGCGATGTACGCCGTCACTCTCGCCGCCGCGCCGACGTTCCGCCCCGATCTCGGAGCGCCATGGGATATCGCCAAGGTCTACTGGACAGCGTTCCCGCGCAGCATCGTGCGCGAGGGGATCGAGAAACTGCGTGCGGCGGGTGAGACCACCGGTTTCGCCGAGATGGATCCCGACGAGCTTCCCTTCGTCATCGACGACGACCTCGTGACGACCGCTGTGCATGCTCCGGAGCACCTGGACCGCAAACTCGACGCGCTGCGGGCCCATGCCACCCAGGTGACCGTCGACGGAGGCTTCTTCGCTCTCGCGGACAACGTGGGCGCGGAGGCGTTCGGCAGCGAATACTTCCGCCTGGTGCGGGGACAACCGGCCGGGCCCTTCGACGAAGCCGGTCGAGAGGTCGACCTCTTCGCGGGCCTGTGATCGGCGTGCGGGTTGCTGGCTATCTCGCCTGCCTCGCAGCGGGGGTCGTCATTGGCGCGGTCGGCGCTTTCCTTCAGGGGGCCCGAGGGATCATTGCCGACGTCGCCATCCCGTGGGGCCTGGTCCTCGCCCTCATCGCGTTGATCGTGCTCATCCGGGCGGCAGTGGATCTCACGGGCAGTCGATGGGGTGGCTGGATCGTCCTGCTGGCCTGGATCGCGGTCACCGTTGCCTTCGCCGCCGAACTCCCCTCGGGGGATCTGGTGATCTCCGCCGGTGGTCGGCAGATGGCCTATCTGGTCGGCGGTGTGATTGTGGGGGCGGCCGCCGCCACCGTGCCGTCGGTGGAGCGACTCAGACGCGGCTGAGAAGAGTCTGTGATGCGCGACACGGGCTGGCCTCATCGGGCGTGAGGGTGCCCGCTGCGCCTAGCATGATGAAGCGTCCCGAGTCCTCGGGGCGGCGTAGGCACAGGCGCGAGGATGAGCGGGGAGCAGCAGGTGGCGGACGAGGAGCGGCCCGCAGGCAGCGCCGTCCCGCGCCGTGGGCTCCTGGTGACGCTGGGCGTCGTCGCGGGGGCCCTGGTCTTCTACCTCGGCCTCATCATGGGCTCCTCGAGCGACATCCCCGCCAACACCACCGTGTTGGGAGTCCCCATCGGGGGGATGTCCCGAGCTGAGGCGGTCGGCACCTTGGAGGCGACGCTCACCCCGCGGTCCCAGGAGCCCATCTCAGTCGCCGCGTTCGACACGTCCGAGGAGATCTTCCCGGCGGACGCGGGCATGTCCTTCGACCCCATCGCGACGGTGGACGCGGCCGAAGGCCGACTGCTCAACCCCTTCTCGCTGGTCATGCGCTTCTTCGGCGCCCACCAGGTCGATCCCGTTGTCACGATCGATGACGCCCTGCTCGCGGAGCGACTCAACGCCTTCGCCGACCTCATTCGCACGGACACGGTGGAGCCGACCGTCTATTACGAAGAGGTGACGCCGATCCTGACTCCGGCCGAGGACGGTCGCGACATCGACATCCCCGTCGCCGTCGAGTCGATCGCCTCCGCCTATCTCACCACCATCGGTCCCGTCGAGCTGCCCGAGATCGTGCTCGAGCCGGCTGTCACCAATCAGGAGGCGGAGGAATTCGTCGCCGGCCCGGCGACCATTGCCGTGTCAGCGCCCGTCACCGTGCAGGTCGATGACATCGCTCCGCAGGTCCCTGCCGAAGTCATAGCCGAGGCGACCCACTACATCGTGGAGGGCGAGGAGTTGACTCCTCAGATCGATGGCGCACTCCTGCATGACTCGATCGCCGAGGACCTCTCCCCCGTGGAGGAGCCGGGCAACAACGCGACATTCGAGATCGACGCCAACAACGTCCCCGTGGTCGTTCCCTCGCGCGTGGGTCGGGGCGTGAGCGATGAAGTGCTCGCCGCCGCCGTCGGCAACGCGATGTTCAGCGAGGGCGATGCGCGAGTGGCGCCGGCACCGGTGACCGTGCGCGATCCCGTACTGACCACCGAGGATGCGCTCAAGCTCGGCGTCGTCGAGGAGATCTCGAG
>JBEAQC010000025.1:0-12469 GCA_041164085.1 Actinomycetota bacterium | reverse complement strand
CTCGATGGGCTCATGGGACGACTCGAGGAGGCGTGGCCACCGCGGTCGATGAGCGTGGCGACGTGGCTGGACCGCGAGGGCTGGAGCAGCGGGAGATTCGACTCCTGGGCGGCTCAGGTCGAGATCACCCAGGAGTACGCATTGGACCCGACCCGACTCGGAGTGCGCGCCACCGAGGAGGGAGCGGCGTACCGCGGTGGCGATGTGCTCGTCGCGGGGGGCTACGCGCGCATCCCTGCCGAGTTGCTCGACGGCGTCGACGTGCGCCTGCGATCCGCCGTGACCGCGGTCACCGCCACAGACTCAGGTGCGCGGGTGCGCCTGGCCTCGGGCCAGGTGCTCACCGCGGATGTGGTCGTCGTCGCGGTGCCGCTCGCGCTCCTGCGCGCTGGAAAGCCGACCATCGATCCCATGCCGGCCGCGGTCAAGCGCGCCATGCGCAGCCTCGTCACAGGCACGTTCGAGAAGGTCGTGCTGCGCTACGACGAGCAGTGGTGGGGTGATCGGCAGGTCTACGGCATCGTCGGTGGTGGTGCTCCGGGCGCGCCCGCAGGCAGTGCCGCCTCGCTGCGCTGGACGGAGTTCTACTCCCTCACCCGCGTCCTCGGCTTCCCCGCGCTCGTCGGCTTCGCCGGCGGATCATCGGCTCGCGCGCGTCCACGCAGCGATGCCGCCTGCGTCGCCGAGGCGCGCGCCGCACTGGCGGCCGCCTTCGCGCGCTGAGGCGCCGCCGACGAATCACGCTCCCGTCGGCACAATGGAGTGGTGATTGAGGTCTCGCCCGCAGAATTCGAGGAGCTGGTCGCCGAAGCGCTCGAGGCGGTGCCGAGCGAGCTCGCGGCACTGGTCGACAACGTCGTCTTCGTCATCGAGGCCGATGGGCCTGCCGATGACCCCGACCTCCTCGGCCTGTACGAAGGTGTCGCCCTCACGGAGCGCGGCGGCACCTACGCGGGCGCGCTCCCGGATCGCATCACCATCTATCGCAATCCCACGCTGCGCATGTGCGACACCTTCGAGGACGTCGTGGAAGAGGTCAACATCACCGTGGTGCACGAAATCGCTCACCACTTCGGCATCGACGACGACCGCCTCCACGAACTCGGCTACGACTAGCGCGGCGCTGAGGCTCGCCGCAGGCGATCGGTGATCGCCTCACTCACACCTGCCGCGTCCGACACGGGAGCGACCGCGACGATGAAGGCGATGCCGGTGGCGTCCGCACGACGCAGGGCGTCATAGAGACCGCGTGCGTAGTCATCGGCCGACGCGGGTGCGAGCAGTCGAGTCGCCCCCTCGGGAGTGGGCACGCCTTCCATCGCGATGATGCCGATGGCGTCGGCCTGCGTCCCACCGACGATTGCCGCGTCGACGTAGGCCTCGAGCGCCGCGGGATCGGGAGCCAGCGCGATGCTCGCTGCTGGCGCGTAGTGGGACGGCATGGCTCCGGGCACCCGAATGCCCGAACTCGACGCGTCCAGGACCGCCATCCCGGTCACCCGCTCAATGTCTGCCGCCCCGATACGACCGGGCCGCAGGATCCGCGGCTGCGCACCCGTGCAGTCCACGATCGTCGACTCGACACCGACCTCACAGGGGCCGCCATCGAGGGCGAGGTCACCCGGCGCGAGTCGATCGGCGAGGTCGGCGCGTGCATGATCGAGTGCCGTCGGGCTGACGTGACCGAAGACGTTGGCGCTCGGAGCGGCCACACCGTGAGGAGCCCCCGCCGGATCGAGCTCGTCCATCGCCCGTAGGACGGCGAGGGCGTCGGGATGGGCGGGCACCCGGATGGCCACCGTGTCCTGCCCCCCGGTCACCGCATCGCTCGCCCGATCCGACCGTGGCAGGACGAGTGTGAGGGGGCCGGGCCAGCAGGCCTGCGCGAGTGCGCGCGCGTAGTCGGGTACGTCGCTCACCCATGCTCCCGGGCGCGATGCATCGAGATCGGGGTCAGCGACATGGACGATCACCGGATGCGAAGACGGGCGACCCTTCACGGCATAGATACGTCCAATCGCTTCGTCTCGGTCGGCGCGACCGGCAAGGCCATAGACCGTCTCGGTCGGGATGATGACGAGAGCGCCCTCGAGAAGCGCCGTCGCTGCGGCGCGGGAATCAGCGGTGATCACGTCGTGGCACCCGCCCGCACATGACGCATCTGGTGACCGCCACTGCCAAAGGCCTCCGGCGGCGGTGATGAGCCGTCGGTGATGACGTCCAGCACCCGGAGGTTGAAGTCGCAGTCGGGGATGGCATCCGGGTCGTCGCCCCGCAGCACGTCGGGGATCTCCAGGTACGCCGCGCGCGCCGCGAGATAGCGCTGACGCGCTGCGTCAAAGGAGCCCAGGCGCCCGAGCAACGCGGCCGCCTCGTGGGTGCACTCCGCCGATCGCTCGGGCAGGCCCGCCTCGGCGTAGGCGGCCGAGGCCGCGTCGAGCAGCGACAGCGCCTCGACGGCTTCATGGGCATCGGCGCTACGGCCCCGCACGATGGCCTCGCCGTGCCGGGCATCCGCCGCCCGGACCGGGTCGGGGATCGCCTCCGCGGCGCGGATCGCGGCGTCGAAGGACTGCACGGCAGCTGCCGAGTCGCCGGCGAGGTCATGCGCGGTTGCGCGCGTCGCCATGAGATCCACCTCAGCCGCGCGGTCGCCGCGTGCCCGCGCCGAGGGGAGCGCGGCCTCGACGACCTCGATGGCCTGCTGAGGCCGGTCGCGCTCGATGAGACGCCAGGCCAGGCCGGGAGCGGCAGCGAGCACCGCCGGATGATCCTCCAGCGCGATGAACGAGTCGAATGCAGCGCGCAGGGTCGCATCGGCCTCGTCGTCCAAGCCCTGCGCGGCCAGCGCAGCGCCGAGCACCTGGCGTGCACGCGCGGTGAGGGACGGATCGTCGTCGGCATCGCGAATGATCGTCAGTGCCTCGCGCGTCGCCTCGTCGTACCTCTCCTGCTCGACGAGGTGGGCTGCCCGCTCGTAGCGTGCGGCGCGACGCTCGGACTCGGGTAGTGCAGGATCGCGCAGGCTTCGATCGAGGGCACCGAGCGCCTCGGCACCTGCACCGTCGGCGCGCGCGATCTCATCGGTGAGCATGTCGAGTTGCTTGCGAAGCTGGCGCCGGCTGAAGCCCTTGCACATCGGCCGAGCCTCGTCGATGGCGACGCGGGCATCGGGGAAGCGCCCCATGCGGGTGAGCGCACCCGCCTGGCCCACGCGTGCCCACGCCTCGAGTGCATCGAGGTCGCCGAGTTGCTCGCCCGCGGGTGGCAGGGAGAGTGAACCGAGGTGCAGCAGTCGCTGGCGCTCGTGGTCGCCATCGGCGCGCAGCATCGCGACGTAGTCCAGCGCCGCATCGAGATCGGCGAGGGCCTCGTCCGGCCTGCCCAGGACGATGAGGGCCTGTGCGGCTCGCGTGCGCTGCATCGCCACGGTGTAGGACTCGCCTCGGCTGCGGGCATCCTGCTCGCGAGCACGGGCGTCAGCGAGGAAGGCCTCCGCCTGGTCGCGCATGGCCGATTCATCTGCCATCCGTCCACTATGGCGCACGTCACATCGCGGGACATCCAAGGGGTGGGTCAGCAGGATCCCGAGGGGATTCCGTGGCGTGCGTCACTCGCCCGTCACGTCAATGTCGCAATTGTGTCGCATTCATGGATCATGGTGGGGGCGGCCTTACCGGGCCGCACGACACAAGCATCGCCCACAAGGCGATGGACAAGGAGACACCATGAAGAACCTCATGACGTGGCTGCGCCCCCGCGCCGACCGTCAGGAGTCCATCCGGCGCACCTGGGATCGCGAGCGCGCTCGCGCCATGTCGCCGTCTCACCGTGACGAGATCGACGCGATCTTCTCGCGCTACCTCTGACACTGAACTGCGGCCCGGCGGGTCGGCAAAGCCGCCCCTGTCGGGCTGGCCCGGACGGGGCGGACGAGCGGCGACAACCGCTCGGATCGCCCGATCCGGGCCGCAGTGTCAGGATCGTGTAAGGACCGGTCCTGAATAGGGCTTTCGGGGAACATCCCCCAGGGCGCGGGCGTCACCATGGGAGTACGCCGAGTTATGGCCAGCCCACAGGGTGGTAAGCACCGAGCCACGGCGCCGACCAGGAGGATGGACGTGAAGGACGAGATCTTCGGCCCCGATGCGGGTCAGCCGCGCGATCCCTACGCCGCTGCCTATGGCGCGCACGATCCCTACGCACCCGCTGACCCCTACGCCCCCGCGCCGTCGGACACGCAGGCGTATCCGACGCAGGCGTTGCCCACCGGCGATGCGACGTACCCCTCCTACTCCGATCCCTACGCCGCTTCCGATCCCTACGCACCGACCGATCCCTACGCGGGCTACGCCGATCCCTACGCCGCGTACGGCACCACGGCCACGGTCGCGCCCCCCGCGCCGCCGGCGCAGAAGCCCGGACGCGGCGGCCTGATCGCGCTCGCCTCTGCCGGGCTGGCGCTCACCGCGCTGGTCGCCGGCAGCATCGGTGGTGCTGTGGGTTTCACGGTCGCACGCATGACCCAGCCGGAGGCGACCTCGACCATCGCGATCGCTCCCATCGGGGCAACGGGCGATCCCATCAGCCCGCCCGCGGGCGGCAGCATCGCGGCGGTAGCCGCAGCACTACAGCCCTCGGTCGTGCAGATCAACGTCGCGGGCACCGGCGGCGAGGGCACCGGCTCGGGATTCATCATCCGGGAGGACGGATACATCCTCACCAACAACCACGTGACCGCCGGCGGCAGCGACATCACTGTCACCTTCAGTGACGGCGAGGTGCTCGACGCGACGCTGGTCGGCGCCAATCCGGGCTACGACCTCGCGGTGCTCAAGGTCAATGAGACGGGGCTGCCGGCTGTCTCGCTCGGGTCCTCGAATGCGCTCGAGGTCGGGGATACGGCGATCGCGATCGGATCGCCGCTGGGCCTGCAGGGCACCGTGACCGCAGGCATCGTCAGTGCCCTCAATCGCCCTGTCACCGCTGGCGGGGAGGGCGAACTCGCCTTCATCAACGCCATCCAGACCGACGCCGCCATCAACCCGGGCAACTCCGGTGGCCCGCTCGTCGACGGCAATGGCGCCGTCATCGGGGTCAACTCCGCGATCGCCGCGCTCGGCGCCGGACTCGGTGGCCAGCCTGGCTCGATCGGCCTCGGCTTTGCGATCCCCATCGACACCGCCGCCCGCATCGCGTCGGAGATCATCGCGACCGGCCAGTCGTCGACTCCGATCATCGGGGTGCAGCTCGACATGCAGTTCGCCGGGCCGGGTGCGCGCGTCGCCGGTGTCACTGACAACGGGCCCGCCGAGGCCGCTGGCCTGCGCGATGGCGACGTGATCACGGCCCTCGACGGTGTCCCTGTCGTGGATGCCACCGACCTCATCGTCGACGTGCGTTCACTGGCACCGGGCGATCAGGTCACCCTGACGGTCGTGCGCGACGGCCAAGAGCGTGAGGTCACGCTCGTGCTCGGCGCACAGCGCGACTAGGCAACGACCGCGACCGCACCACCGCGGCGCGTATCGGCTACCGCCGTGACCCGGCCGCTCGGGTCCCGGGTCACGGCGTGGACGCCGCCGAAGAACAGGTCTGGCGCGGGCCACACGCGCGCCCCCGCCAACGCGGCCATCCGGTCGGCGGACAGCCCCGGCTCGACGTCGATGCCCGCATCGCTCACGTGCAAGCGCGGCGCCGAGATGGCGCTCGCGAGGTCCTCGCCCTGATCGAGCGCCCTCACGAGCACCTGGACGAGTGCGGAGCGGATGCGCTCGCTCCCACCGGTGCCCATCGCAAGGAGTGATCCGTCATCGCTCACCGCGAGGGTCGGAGCCATCATCGAACTCAATCGCTCACCCGGCGGCAGCGAGTGAAAGCCATCGGGATGCAGGTCAGCCTCCCCGAGCATGTTGTTGAGCGGCACACCGGCCGCGACGGTGCCCGATCCAGACCCGTTGGACAGCGACAGCGCCGCGACCCTTCCGTCGGCGTCGACGACCGACAGGTGGGTTGTCCCACGTCGGACCTGCGCACCGGCGCGGTGACGCTGCGTGGCTGACGCAAGGGCGTCCGGCAGCGCGGGCCACGGATCGTGCTGCGGCACCAGGCCGAGTGACTCGAGCACGATCGCACCGCCGAAGGCGGGAGGCGGATTGGTCCAGATCCACGCGTCATCACGTCGGGCACCGATGGGCGCTCGATCGACGGCGGCGTAATCGACGAGGTCCGCCATCGTGACCAGGCCGTGGTGACGCGCCATGTCCGCGGCGATCGGGCCGGCGAAGGCGGTCGCGGCAGGCACCCCCGCGGCAAGCGAGGAGAGCATGTCGGCGTACTCCGGATTGCGGAAGGGCAGTCCTTCGAGTGGCGGGGTGAACAGTCGCGCGCTCCCGGGGGTCAGCGTGAGGATCGGCCCGATGACACGAATGAAGGACACCTGGACGTCGTCAAGCTCGATACCGTCGCGAGCCGCCCGGTGAGCCGGACCGATGACGTCGGCGAGGGGGAGCCGGCCGTGCTGCGCGTGCAGGTGAAGCAGGCCGCTGAGCGTGCCGGGGGCCGCAACGCTGGACCAGCCCACGTGGAACTCCTGCTGGACTCCCGACCCGAAGGTCACGTGGAGGTTGTCCATCGGCGCGACGAGATCTCCGGGCGCATCTTGCCCGGGCATGTCGACGAAGAAGTCGACAACCCGAGGGTGCTCCCCGGGCTCGGCGACGAGGCAGAACCCGCCGCCGCCCAGGCTCGCGAGAGTCGGCTCGGCGACAGTGGCGGCGAAGGCGCCGGCGACTGCTGCGTCGATCGCCGTGCCGCCTGCGCGCAGCATCTGTGCAGCCGCCTCGCATGTTGCGGTGGAGCCCGCCGCGACGGCCCCGTGTCGCGGTCCGCCCGAGGCGGTCACGGCAATGTGGCCAGACACACCCCGCACGCTATCCGGCGGCCCTAGCCTGACCACGTGGTGGACTTCCATGCGTCTGCAGGCCCAAGTCTGGGGATCGAGGTCGAACTCGCCCTTGTCGACGCAGACACAGGTGCGCTCACGTGCGTTGCACCTGCGGTGTTGGAGCGTGTCGGCGAGGGGCACCCGGAGTGGGAGCACCCCAAGATCAAGAAGGAGCTCTACCAGTGCACCGTCGAGGTGATCACCGGAGTGTGCTCCACGGTCGCCGAGGCGCGGGCCGATCTGGCTCAGTCGATGCGCGAGGTCGAGGTCGCCGCCGCCGCATCCGGCGCGGCTGTCATCGGGGCGGGGCTGCACCCCTTCACTCCATGGCAGGAGCTTGCCCTGTCGGAAGGGGAGCGCTACGAGCGCCTGGTCGACACCATCGCGTGGCCGGCCCGCCGTCTGACGACCCATGGAGTGCACGTCCACGTCGGGGTGCGCTCGGGGGACAAGGCCATCGCGACCGTCAATGCGCTCTCCGGTTACCTGCCGATCTTCCTCGCACTCTCGGCGGCGAGCCCCTTCTGGAACGGGGAGGACACCGGACTGGCGTCGACGCGCACCAAGATCTTCGAAGCCATGCCGACCACCGGCTTGCCGCCGTACCTGCGGGACTGGTCGGAGTTCAATGTCTTCCTCGACACCCTCATCGAGGCTGGAGCGGTCGAGACGGTGCGCGAGGTCTGGTGGGATATCCGGCCGCACCCGGGCTACGGCACCGTCGAGCTGCGGATGTGCGACTCGATGCCGACGCTGTGGGAGATCGCCTCCATCGCGGCCCTTGCTCAGACCCTCGTCACCGAGTTCGACCGCATCATGGACGGCGGGGGCACACCCGAGGTCCCGCGGGAGTGGGTGCGTCGGGAGAACAAGTGGCGCGCCGCCCGCTGGGGGGTGGACGCCGAGCTCGTCATCGACGATGCCGGTCACACGCGGCCGCTGAGACAGGTCGTGGCCGACCTCATCCAGCGGCTGATGCCGATCGCTGACGAACTCGGCTGCGGCGCCGAACTCGCTGGACTCGGGCGCATCGCGACCGAGGGCCCGAGTTACCTGCGCCAGCGCGCGGTGGTCGCACGTGGCGGCAGCCTGCCGGATGTCGTGCAAGCATTGCGCGCGGAGCTCACCGATGCCGTCTCAACGGAGCTCGCGACGTCGTGACCGCTGCGATCGCATCCCTCACTACGGCGCGGGAACATGAACTCGTCGCATTCCGCAGGCGCCTGCACGCTCATCCGGAGCTGTCGTACGCCGAGCACGCGACGACCCAGGCGATTGCCGAGCGGCTTCAGGTCGCGGGCTTGCACCCCCGGGTGCTCGAGATCGGCACCGGCCTGGTCTGCGACGTTCCGGGCAACGCACCGGGACCGCTGGTGGTCCTTCGAGCCGACATCGATGCGCTGGCGATGCCCGACGGGACCGAGACTGAGTATCGCTCCCGGCGCGAGGGTGTCGCGCATGCGTGCGGTCACGACGCACACACGGCTGTCGTGCTCGGGGCTGGCCTGGTGCTGCGTGCGCTCACCGAGATCGAATCCATCCCGGGCACGGTGCGGCTCGTCTTCGAGCCGGGTGAGGAGTCGGTCCCCGGAGGTGCGGTGGAGATCGTGCGCGAGGGGTGGATCACGGGAGCGTCGTACGTCCTCGGTCTGCACTGCGATCCCAAAGTCGACCTCGGTCAGATCGGCTTGCGTGTGGGTGCGATGACCGCGGCGTCCGACACGGCGGAGATCGTCATTAGCGGGCCCGGCGGCCACACGGCGCGGCCGCAACTTACCGTCGATCTCATCGAGGTGATCGGCCGCTTCACCACCGACTTCCCTCGGGAGGTGCGTCGCCGCCTGGGCGCACCCGAGGGACCACCCGGTCATGGCGATGACGAGGTCGTCGTCGTCTTCGGAGCGGTCCATGCGGGCGATGCGGCCAATGTCATCCCCGCTCACGGCACGCTGCGCTGCTCGGTGCGCTGCGCGGACCGCGCCACCTGGGATCGTGCGGAGGAGGTGGTGCGCAGCGTCGCGGCAGAACTGCTGCGGGACACGGGCGCCACCCACACGATCGACTATCGGCGCGGCACCCCGCCGGTGGTCAATGATCCCGCTGCCATCGCCGTGCTCGATGCTGCCGCGCGCACCGTGGTCGGTGATGCTGGCGTGCTCGAGGCTCCGCGGTCGATGGGTGCCGACACCTTCGCGTGGTACGGCGAGCATGCGCGATCGGCGTATGCCCGGCTCGGTACCCACTCAGGGGATCGACCACGACGCGATCTGCATGCCTCGACCTTCGATATCGATGAGCGCGCCATCGCGATCGGCACGCGCTTCCTCGCCGAGGCGGCGCTCACCGCCCTGCGCGGGCCACAAGATGCGTCGGACGGCTGAGGGCGGCAGTCTGATGGGGTGAATCCCGTCGATGCCGCCGCCGATCTCATCGCGGGTGGCTTCCGTCGCCTGGTGTCGGGGGATCCCGATGGCCAACCGGAATGGGTGCGACAACTCGAGCACGGCTCCGACACGGGCTACTTCGGCCCCGGCTCGGCGGCCTGGGCCGTCCATGGATCACTGCCCACCCTCGTCGGCGGTGTCAGGGCCCTCCTCGTCCAGGCCCTGCACCCCGCTGCTCTCGCGGGAGTGCAAGAGCACTCGCGCTACGAAGATGACGCGCTCGGCAGGCTGGCCGGCACGACACAGTGGCTCACCGTCGTGACCTTCGGCGATACGGCACAGGCCGACCGCGAGTGCGCGCGCGTGCGCGGCCTGCACCGCAAGGTGCGCGGCACGTACGACGCGGATGGCGAGCGCCGGCCCTATGCGGCGAGCGACCCGGACCTGCTGCGCTGGGTGCACGTGGCCTTCACCGACTCCTTCCTCGCCACCCATCGTGTGTGGGGCGGTCCCATCCCCGGAGGCGAAGACGCCTATGTGCGCGAGTGGGCCAAGGCCGGCGAACTCGTCGGCGTCGACGATCCGCCGCGATCGGTGGCCGAACTCGACGACCAGATGGCCGGCTTCGCGCCGGTGCTGCGCCGGTCGGAGGCCAGTGAGCGCACCGTGAGATTCATCCGCAATGCGCCTTTGCCGCTGCCCGCCCGACCTCCGTACGGCCTGCTCTTCGCCGGCGCCGTGTCCACCCTGCCTGCCGATCAGCGCCGGCTCCTCGGACTGCCCGCCGTGCCCCAGGCGCTCACCCGCCCCGCGGTCGGTGCGCTGCTGGGCGCGATGGGAGCGGTGCTGGGTCGTCAATCGCCCTCACAGCGCAATGCCCGTCGCCGTGTGGCGCGGCTCGACGTCGCCTAGAGCCGCGCGCCGCTACTCGATCCGGCCGCCGCGGACCCGGATCACGTGTGCGATCACCAGGGCTGCCGCTGCGGTGATGAGTGCGCTGAGGAGCGCCGTCGGTGGTGGGAATCGCAGGAGCAGCGCTCCGGTGAAGGCGCCGACGAGGTAGCCGATCGGCGTGCCGAAGGCGATCGCGGACGCCCGGCGGCGTCCCACGGACCAGGCCTCTGCCGACTGCACGAGCGCGGTGTTGATGACGACGGTCTGCACCGCCAGGCCGATGATCCGTGTCACGACCGCTGCCTGGAGCGCCTGGGAGAGCGACAGCATGACAACGGCGACGTAGGCGAAGCGCTGCGTCCCCCAGATCGCCACGCCGAGGCCCGTGAGGGCGATGAGGGCGGCCTCCATGCTCAGCATGATTACGCGGGTGCGTGCCTGGCTGGTGTGCCCGAGCAGGGCCTTGCGCAGGAGGACGGCGATGAAGACGCCGATGGTGAAGGTGAGCAGGGCCAGCACGGAGGCGATCTGAGTCTCGACCGGCTGCTCCTTGGCCAGGCTGAGGGAGACGATGACGAGGTTGCCCGTCTGATTGGCGACGAAGACACCGAATCGGGAGAAGGCAACCGCGTCGACGATGCCGCTGGTCGCCGATAGCAGGACGACGATGGCGAACGTCTCGGCGGCGAAGTTGCGATTCGCGTCCTGGGGCTGAGCGGGAGTCGACATGTGCGCCTAGAGGGAGTCGGTGGCCCGCTGCGCCGCATCCGGGACAGCCTTGGCATTGCGCTGTGCCTGGCTGATCACCGTGGCTCCGCTCACCAGGGCTTTGCGCCAGGGCAAGACGCCGTCGATCTCGATCTCGAGCGAGAAGGACAGGAACGTGCGGATGAGCACGATGAGTCCGAGGACGATGACGTTGTCCAGGGTTGGCGCGACAGCGACGGTGCGGATGAGGTCGCCGGCGACCAAGACCTCGAGGCTGAGCAACACGACGCCGCCGAAGCCCTGGCGCATGAGTTTGTACGCCGCCTCACCGCTCTTCGTGCGGACCCACAGGCGCAGGGACAAGATTCCCGCCGCGATGAGCCCCACCATGAGAATCACGGCGGCGGTGACCTCGAAAGCCTGGGCTACCACCAGCATCACCTGGGTGTAGGTCTCCTCGTTCATGACAGCGCTCCGTTCACGGCGACATGTCTACCAGGGAGCGCAGCTCCGTGACGGTCGCCTCGACGAGTTCGCGCACGTCAGGCACGAGTGCGGCATCCGTCGCGAAGCCGATGGTCACGGTGCCGGCGTACGAGAAGACCGTGCAGGTCATCGGCTGGTCACCCGACGACGGCGCGAAGCCGATCACCTGGTGCACGCCCACCCCGGCGAAGGTCAACGCCGCCCGCGGGCCGGGGACATTGGTGAGCACGCCGACCGCCTTGTTGGCGAAGAAGTCCGTGAGGGCCGTGCTCACCGGCCGCGGCGCGGCGGAGATCCCGCGCTGCACGCCGAAGGTGATGATCGGCTCCTCCGAGCGCTTGATCCGATCCATGCGGTCGCGAGTGCGAGCGAGGCGCTCGACGGGATCGGCGGGATCGAGGGGTAGCACGGCCATGACGAGCGCAAAGAAGTTGCCGAGGTCCTCCGGCAGATTCTCGGCGATGGGGACGAGGTTGACCGGCACCATCCACTCGATCTCGTTGACGTCCGAGACTCCCCGCGCGTGCAGATAGCGCCGCATACCGCCGGCGACCGCCGTGAGGAGGACGTCGTTGATGCTCGCGTCATGCGCACGTCCCACGGCTTTGACCTCGTCGAGGGGCATCGGCGGTGACCAGGCCACGGCCTTGCGCACACCCGGCTTGCCGCTCCACACGGTGTGCACGGTCGACCCGCGCAAGGCGAGCTTGGCGACCGATGCGGTCGTGTTGGCCAGGCGACTTTCCAGGCCCATCGCTTCGAAGACATCGATGAGTCGTCCGGGGCTGCGCACGATCTCACCGCCGATCTCCCAACTGGAGACCAGGGCCTGACGCGTGTCACGGGTCAGCGCGCTCGCCCCCCGGGCCACCGCGCGCGCCGTGTCGGCGATGGCCTCGCGGGCCGCGCCCACGATGCTGCCCGCGATCGCGACGGGGCCGCCCTCCGGTCCTGTCCGCGCCACCATTGCCGAGACGCCTGGATCGGAGGTGTCGCACAGGCTCAGCATCACCTGGGTGAGGCGTACGCCGTCGGCGATGGCGTGGTGGAA
>JBEAQC010000024.1:0-14010 GCA_041164085.1 Actinomycetota bacterium | reverse complement strand
ATTGCAGATTGTTGACAATCTGACTCGCTGTTCCTAGGGTCCTCGGCAATCCCCCATGCGGGGCCTGTCGAGGAGTGCCCGTGCCCGTCGCCGTCGTCACCGGAGCCGCCAGCGGCATGGGCCACGCCACCGCGGCGATGTACCTGGCCCAGGGCTGGCAGGTGGTGGGAATCGACCTGGCTGCCGACATGGGCCAGGCCCACCCTGACTTCCAGCCGGCGCGCGTCGACGTGCGCGACCGCGACGCCATGGCGTCTGCACTTGCCGATGCGCTCGGTGACCGATCCATCGATGCGGTCGCCAACGTTGCCGGCGTCTATCCGCCCACCACGCTCGAGACCTTCACGAGCGAGCACTTCCGGCACATCTTCGACATCAACGTTCTCGGTGTACTCAACGTCACCGCCGCCTGCGTGCCGCGTATGAATCCCGGTGCAGCGATCGTCAACTTCGCTTCCGTCGACGCCTTCACGGTCTCGCCCGGCCAGTTGCTCTACGGAGCCTCCAAGGCCGCCGTCGTCATGCTCACGAAAGAACTCGCCCTGGAACTTGCACCACGGGGCATTCGCGTCAACGGCATCGCACCGGGCTGGGTCGACACTCCCGGCAACGCCGCGACCGGTCGCATGGCGGAGGCCGCCGCGTCCATCCCGCTGGGGCGCGTGGCGCAGCCCAGCGAGATCGCCGAGTGGGTGTGGCTCCTCACCGGCTCCGGCAAGGCGGGCTTCGTCGACGGCGAGACGATCGTCATCTCCGGCGCGGACGTGATGCGATGACTCTCGAGCCCCTCGCCGACGCCTCGACCGCAGAGGTCGTCGCGCAGCGCATCCGCGACGCCATCCTCGACGGCAACCTCCGTCCCGGAGACCGCCTCATCGAGGCAGACATCGCGGCCGAGCTCGGCGTCTCGCGCGGGCCAGTGCGCGAAGGGATTCGCCTCCTGGCCGCTGAAGGCCTGGCGATCCTGCGCCGCAATCGCGGCGCGATCGTCGCCTCGCCGACATTCGAGGATGTTCTCGAGGTCTACATCCTGCGCAAAGGACTCGGCAGTCTTGCCCTACAACACGCCATGAGCCTCGATGCCGCATCGGCTCCCGAGTTCGACGACGCGCTCGTCCTCCTCAGCCGGCTTCACGATCCACAGGTGCAGGCCGATCCACTCCTCATGATCGAGGCCGACCTTGCATTCCAGGGATCACTCTTCGACCTGTCCGGGCTCGAACGCATCACGGGCGTACTCGACCAGACCGCTCGGGATATCCCTGTCTTCGTCCGCATGCTCGACATCACGTACGACGCGGTCGACCATGCCGGCCTCATCGCCCGCCACGAACATCTCGTGACCGCGCTGCGCGGCCGTCGACGGGACGAGGTCATGCGGGCCTGGGATGACCACATCCGCACGACCGTCGGGGAGTTCTCGCGTGGCTACCCCGACGCGCACCTCGAGGGGATCTTCGACCTTCCCCTCATGCACCACATCTACGACCGCAGTTCGCACAGTTGACGGCACAGGAGGAGCCATGACCCGCTACTGCATCATCGGTGCTGGTCCCGCAGGACTTGCCGCCCTCAAGGCCATGCTCGACGCAGGCCACGAGGTCGACTGCTTCGAGAAGTCCGACACCATCGGCGGCCACTGGAATCACGACTACGACGCCCTGCACCTGATCACCTCGCGCAATGTCACCGGATACCCCGGCTTCCCTATGCCCGACAGGTGGCCGCTCTTCCCCCACCGCGATCAGATGCTGGAGTACTTCCACCTCTACGCCGACACCTTCGACCTCAAGAGCCGCATCACCTTCGGTGTGGCTGTGGAGCGGGTCGAGCCACTCGAGACGGACGGGCCCGTGGGATCGGCCGGATGGTCGGTCACGACCTCCGATGGCATCCAGCGCGAGTACGACGGGGTCCTCGTCGCCAACGGCCACCTGTGGGATCAGAAGATCCCAGACATGCCCGGCACCTTCACCGGCAAGCAGATCCACTCCGGCTCCTACAGCAACACGGGTGACATCGAGGGGCGTCGGGTGCTCGTCGTCGGCTCGGGCAACTCCGGCTGCGATCTCGCCGTAGACGCGGCCCAACAGCACTTCGACACCCACATCGTGATCCGCCGCGGTCACCACTTCCAGCCCAAGATGTTCTTCGGCAGGCCTCGCGCGGAAATCCCCTTCATGAGCGAGTTCACCTTCGAGGAGCAGGACCTGATCACGCGGCTGATGATGAAGGTGTCCGTCGGTACTGCGGAGGACTACCCGGGCATGCCCGTGCCCGACCACCACACGCTGGCGGAAGGTCCCCCGGTCGTCAACGATCTGCTCCTGTACTGGATTCAGCACGGCCGCCTCACGGTCCGTCCCGGCATCGAGCGCTTCGACGGCAGGACCGTCCACTTCACCGATGGCACCAGCGACGACTTCGACACCATCCTGTGGGCGACCGGCTTCCACGCGTCGCTGCCCTTCATCGACAGCGACCTGCTCACGAAGCAGGACGGCGTACCCCTGCGCGTGGGCGGCGCCGTCGTGCCGCTCGATCTCGAGAAGCTCTACCTCATCGGCATGATCGGTGCGCGCGGTCCGCAGCCACCGATCTACCCGATCCAGGCTGACCTCGCCGTGCGCATGATCGCGCTCCACGAGGCGGCCCCCGGCGGCTTCACCCCGATCGCCGGCCCGCTGTCCCAAGCGCAGCCCCATGAGTGGCGCATCGACATCCTTCGACCCCTGTGGCTCGAGCAGGTCGAGCAGACCAAGGTGGCGCTGCAGGTCCTCGCCGCGGCACAACCGGCGACGGCGAGCGCGTGAGCGACTGGCTCGGCCTCGCCGGCCGCGTCGCCACCGTCACGGGTGCCGGCAGCGGCATCGGACGGGCGTGCGCGCTGGCGCTGGCGGACGCCGGGGTGACGGTGTGGGCGCTCGACGTCGACGAGGCAGCTCTGGCCGACACCCTTGCCGAGGCGAACGGCGGAGCCGGTCATGTGCAGGCCATCCCCTGCGATGTCACCGACCCGGAGTCGGTGGCCGCCGCGGCAGAGCAGGCCGGTGTCATCGACATCCTGGTTAATGCAGCGGGCATCGGTAGGCCCGGCACGCTGATCGACGTCGACATGGCCGACTGGCAGCGCGTCCTCGACATCAACCTGACCGGATACCTGCGCACCGCGCGCGCCTTTGCGCCAGCGATGATCGCGCGAGGCAGAGGATCCCTGGTGCACATCGCGTCGGTGTCCGCGCGCAACCCGCAGCCATCCAGCGGCGCGTACAGCGCATCCAAGGCCGGTGTCCTACTCATGTCCCAGCAACTGGCCTACGAGCTCGGCCCGTCCGGTGTGCGGAGCAACACCGTGAGCCCGGGCCTGGTGCGCACTCCGATGACGGAGGCGTACTACCAGGCTCCCGGAGTTGCCGAGCGTCGAGACGCAGCAATCCCGCTACGCCGCGTGGCGAGGGCCGATGACATCGCCGACGTGGCGCTCTTCCTCGCCAGTGATCGCGCTCGCTACATCACCGGGGCGGACATCGTCGTCGATGGAGGGTTCACGCAGACGCTCATGGGCACGGTCCCGCGCCCGGGCTACGACGGGTAGTTCGTCAGTCCGAGGCGGCTGTGCGCTCGGCCTTGATCTCCTTGGCGCGTGTCGCGTACATGTCGACGTACTCCTGCCCGGAGATCTCCATGAGCGCATACATGATCTCGTCCGTGACTGATCGCAGCACGAAGCGATCGGACTCCATGCCTTCGTAGCGGGAGAAGTCCAGGGGATCACCGAAGACCACGCCGACCCTGCGGATTGCCGGCCGCACGCGACCGGGGGGCTGGATCTCGTAGGTGCCGATCATCGCGACGGGAATCACCGGCGCCTGGGCCTCGAGCGCCATGCGCGCGACACCGGTTTTGCCGCGGTAGAGGCGGCCGTCGGCAGTGCGCGTGCCCTCGGGATAGATGCCGAGCATGTGGCCCTCCCGCAGGATGCGCACCCCGGTCGTGATGGCGGCCTCGGCAGCGCGACCGCTCGAGCGGTCGATCGGCACCTGGCCGACACCGGTAAAGAACATCTTGCTCAGCAGGCCCTTGATGCCCTTGCCGGTGAAGTACTCCTGCTTGGCCAAGAAGGTGATCCGGCGCTTGGTGACCAGGGGCAGGAAGAAGGAATCGGAGAAGGAGAGGTGGTTGCTCACCAAAAGTGCCGGGCCGGACACCGGCAGGGCGTCCATGTTGTCGGTCCAGGGGCGGAAGAGGACGCGCAACCAGGGCCCGATGACGATCCACTTCAGCACCCAGTACAGCACGACCTCACCCTAGTCGTGTGGCACTATCGGGGGCGTCGAAGGAGGCCGACATGCCGCTTCTCCCCGGGGCCGAGCCCTACTCCGCCGATGGCGGTTCCACGGGAATCCTGCTCATTCACGGATTCACCGGCTCACCGAAGTCCATGAAGCCGTGGGGTGAGCGCATGGCTGCCGAAGGGCACACCGTGCGCGTGCCACGCCTGCCCGGTCATGGCACGCGCTGGCAGGACATGAACCTCACTCGCTGGGAGGACTGGTACGCCGAGGCCGACCGGGCATTCCTCGAACTGCAGAGCGCCTGTGACGCGGTCTTCGTCTTCGGACTGTCCATGGGCGGATCGCTCACACTCCGCCTTGCCGAGCGTCACGGCGATGCGATTCGCGGCATCGTCCTCGTCAACCCCGCCGTGCACTCCGAACGCCCCGATCGCTTCCTGCTGCCGGTGCTGCAGGCTGTCGTACCGTCGTTCCCCGGCATCTCCAACGACATCAAGAAGCCAGGCCAGGACGAGGGTGCCTACGACAAGATCCCGCTCAAGGCCGCACACTCGCTGTCGAAGTTGTGGAAGATCATCAAGGCCGACATTGCCGCGGTGCAGCAGCCGCTCCTGCTCTTCCGCAGCGCGGAGGACCATGTCGTCGAGGCGTCCAATGCGACGTTCATCCTCGATCACGTCTCGAGCACCGACAAGACGGAGGTCGTCCTACCCGACTCGTACCACGTCGCCACGCTCGACAATGACGCCGAGACGATCGTCAGCGGCAGCATCGACTTCGTCCGGCGCCTGAGCTGAGGTCATGTCCAGTTCCGGCCTGCCCGCAGCGGCCTACGCGACCCTCGTCGACGTAGACCCGCCGATCGCCGAGCATGTCCTGGACCTGCTCGCCCAGGCTCGCATCCCGGCCTACGCCGAACCACTTGTCGGCGACACCGGCCCCTATCGCGATGTCCGGGCGCCGGATCGACCGACCACCCGCATCTACGTCGAGCGCACGCGGCTCAACGAGGCCCGTGCCGCCGTCGCGCAGGGGCTGCCCTCACTGCGCGCGGATTTCCACGCCGACGCAGCCGCGCGTGCCGATGCCGACGACATGCGCCGGGCATCCTCGGAGCGCATCGACGCGGCCTGGGAAGACATCGTGGCCGGCTTCCACAGCGCGGAAGCACCACCGCGCCCTGACATCGATGGCTCCGGTCTGTCATCGCGCCTGGTGCGCGAGCACACCCAGTCACCCGAGCCGACGCCCGCTCCGGCAGGCCCGCGCGACTACGTCGTGCCGGATGACCTCGAGGATGACGAGGGCTTCACTCCCCCGCCGCCGCCACCGATGCCACGCCCACGCGATCGATTCGATGCCTTCGCCTGGATCGGCGTCCTCGGCGGACCGCTCGCGATCATCCTGGCCTTCGTCCTCGGTCTCGGCGGATGGGTCGCTGCCGCGGGATTCGCCGCCTTCACGGCGGGCTTCATCACCCTGATTGCCCGGGCATCCGATCACCGTGACCACGGTGACGATGGCGCTGTGGTCTAGCGCAGCCGCCAGCGACTAGGTGGTCTCACCGACCCGCCGCTTGAGTCCCTTGAGCGCGGTGTCGACGATGATCCGCTCCGCTTTGCGCTTGATCATGCCGATCATGGGGATCTTGACGTCGACAGCGAGCCGGTAGTGGACCGTCGTGGTGTCGCCATGCGGCTCGAGCACGTAAGTGCCATCCATCCCCGTGAGCATGTCGCCCGAGGTGAGCTGCCACGACACGCGCTCATCCCCATGCCAGTCATAGAGCAGCTCGTAGGTGTCGCGAATCGGTCCTGACTCCAGATGGAAGCGCGCGCGCAACGGTCTGCCATCCGGAGCATCCTCGAGCACGGTGACCTCAGTGATGCCGTCGCTCCACTGCGGGTACGCCGGCAGGTCAGCGATGACGGCCATGATCGCTGCGGGCGACGCCTCGATCTCGATGCTCGACTCTGTCTGATCAGCCATATGCCAGCCGAGCCTCTCCGGGGCGCCGGTCGCCCTCCATCTCATCCTTCAGGGACCACACGACGCGCTTCCACGCGATCGCATGGTGGCGGCGGAGGCGATCTAGTTCACGTCGACCGCGCGCGGAGTCAGGCAGGCTCCTCGCCGTCGTCGCGGATCCGGGCACCGTCGGCTCCCCGCGCAGGTAGTAGTGGACCAGCACCCCATCGCCGTACACCTCCAGCCAGATCTCGGCCGAGCCAATGAGCTCACCGGTGATCGACCAGCGGATGCCGTCTAGCCCGCGATCCATGAAGACCGTGAGGTCCAGGCTCGGCCACCACTGGCGCCACCGTGACGGGTCGGCGATGACCGCGGCCAGGCGCCCTCGCTCCACCACCACGTATGTCTCATCCACGAGATCGACCCCGGCCACGGGGCCAGGATAGGTGCCCGGCACCGCTGGACGCCAAGCCCAGGTGACCGATGTTCGGCGTTCAGGTAGCCCCGAGGTGTCGCATCCCCTAGCGTGAAGGGAGTTACGTCACACCGAGCCTTCGGTGGACCCGACCGTGGGAGAGACCGTGAAGACCGAGTTCAGCGTCGCTGCCATCATCCCGCCGCCGACCGCGGGCAGCCTCGTCGACGACATCGTCGACAACGCCCAGACCGCCCCGCACCGCATCGCGGTGTCCGTCCATCGCGGTGGCGCATGGGTGGGGGTCACCTCGCAGCAGTTCCTCGACCAGGTCAAGGCCGTCGCCAAGGGCATCGTCGCCTCCGGGGTCGAGCCGGGCCAGCGCGTCGCCATCATGTCGCGCACCCGCTACGACTGGACGGTCGCCGACTACGCGATCTGGTACGCCGGCGGCACAGTCGTCCCGATCTACGAGACATCCTCTGCCGAGCAGGTCGAGTGGATCCTCGGTGACTCCAATGCCGTAGGAGTCTTCCTCGAGAGCGCCAAGAACAAGGCCGTGTTCGACGAGGTCGCCGATCGCCTGCCCGACTGCACCCGCGCGTGGATCTTCGACGACGGCGCGCTCGACACCCTCGCCGCCGCCGGCGCCGGCATCTCCGACGAAGAGTTGGAGAAGCGTCGCGCGACGCTCAATCCCGAGTCCCTCGCGACCATCATCTACACCTCCGGCACAACTGGTCGGCCCAAGGGATGCATGCTCACCCACGGCAACTTCATGTTCGAGGTCAACAACATCGTGGCGGGCATGCCGCAGCTCTTCTCGGTCCAGGGAGCGTCCACCCTGCTCTTCCTGCCGCTGGCTCACGTCTTCGGCCGGATCATCCAGCTCGGCTGCATCCACTCGGGCACGCGCCTCGGGCACGCTCCCGACGTCAAGAACCTTCTGGGTGATCTCCAGTCGTTCCAGCCGACCTTCCTCCTCGCCGTACCTCGGGTCTTCGAGAAGGTCTTCAACTCCGCCCAGCAGAAGGCGACCGCCGAGGGCAAGGGCAACATCTTCAACACTGCCGCGCAGACCGCGATCGACTACTCCAAGTCGCTCGACACTGGCGGCCCGGGCCTGGGACTGAAGCTCAAGCACAAGGTCTTCGACCGGCTCGTCTACGGCAAACTCCGTGCGGCCATGGGCGGCAAGATCGCTTGGGCGGTCTCCGGTGGCGCGCCCCTCGGCGATCGCCTGGGTCACTTCTTCCGCGGTATCGGTGTCACCATCCTCGAGGGCTACGGCCTCACCGAAACGTCCGCGGCGACGACGGTCAATCGACCGGACGCCATCAAGATCGGCACGGTTGGCCAGCCCTTCCCGGGTGCCAGCGTCAAGGTCGCTGCCGATGGCGAGCTCATGCTCGCCGGCGCCCAGATCTTCAAGGGCTACTGGAACAACCCCACTGCGACGGCCGAAGCGATCGAGCCCGATGGCTGGTTCCACTCCGGCGACATCGGCGAGATCGACGATCAGGGCTTCGTCAAGATCACGGGTCGCAAGAAGGAACTCATCGTGACCGCGGGTGGCAAGAACGTCGCGCCGGCCGTCCTCGAGGATCGCCTGCGCGCCAACTGGCTGGTCAGCCAGTGCATGGTCGTCGGAGATCAGCAGCCGTTCATCGCCGCCCTGGTGACCATCGACCCGGAGTCCTTCCCCGGTTGGCTCAAGCAGGCGGGCAAGCCAGAAGGCTCCACCATCGAGTCGATGATTAACGATCCTGACCTCGTGGCCGAGATTCAAAAGGCTGTCGATGAGGCCAACAAGGCAGTGTCCAACGCCGAGGCCATCAAGAAGTTCACTATCCTTCCCGTCGACTGGACAGAAGAGGGCGGTCAGCTGACTCCCTCCATGAAGCTCAAGCGCAACGTCGTCATGAAGGAGTTCGCATCCGAGGTCGACGCTCTCTACGCATAACGCAGGCCCTGGCCTCGCGTCACGTCCGTGATGGCGTGACGCGAGGCCTTGGCTTTGCCGGGGTCCTCTTCGTCGCGCTCATCACGGGGGACATGTCGATCGCGACTGCGCAGGTCGCGCTCGTCGCCGTCATCGCCGTCGCGGCGCAACTCGGCACCACACCCGCACGTCCGGTCTGGCTGCGCTACTCCGTCCTCATCGCCGAGGCTGCAGCCATCGCGCTCGTGGTCGTGACCTCTGCACCCGGAGATCGGCCGTCCGTCGTCTACCTGGCCGTACCCCCCATCGTCGCTGCCTTCGCCATGGGCACCGCGGGCCTGTCCGCCGCCATCGCCGTCGAGGCGCTCGTGCTCGTCGTCGGCACGGTCCTGCGACTGCGCGAAGACCTGCCCACTGGTGTCATCGACCTCATCGTCGTCCTCGCGCTCGGCGCCGCCCTCGGCATCGGCGCTATCCTCACCTCGCATCTGCGCGAGCGCATCGCACCTGCCAACACGGAGTACGACGCCGCACGTCGACTGCTCGTCTCCCTGCGCGAGGTGGCTCGCCAACTCCCCGGCGGACTCGAAGAGTCCGCGCTGGCCCAATCGGCGCTTGCGCGCTTTCGCAGCGCGGTGCCGCATGATCAGGCCGAAGTGGTCATGCGCGCCGACGGAGGGCGCCTGCTCACGATCGCTCGCGAGCCGGAGTCCGCCGCGGGATGGGCGCCGTCGCTCACCTCGGGTCTGTGGGGCCAGGCCTGGGAGTCCGGCGTCGCCGTACAGCGACTGGGCTCCATGGACGGCCCCGAGATCGGCACGTCCCGCGCCTGCGCCGTCATCCCCCTCCGCCTCGGTGACGAGCGCATCGGCCTGGTCGGCCTCGAGCGCACCGGCGGGCTGTGGCCCGTCGACGACCTCACCGCCGCCCAGGCCATCGCGGACGAGGCCGCCCTGCGCTTGGACACGGCGCGCATCTTCGACGAGGTCCGAGACCTCGCGACCTTGGAAGAGCGTCGACGCCTGGCTCGGGAGATCCACGACGGTATCGCGCAGGAAGTAGCCGGGCTCGGCTTCCTCGTCGATGACGCACTGGCCACGCCTGCGGATCCGGAGGTGCGCCAATCGCTACAGCGCATCCGCGATGAGCTCACTCGCATCGTCACCGAACTGCGCCTATCGATCTTCGACCTGCGCACCGAGGTCGGCGCGGGCATCGGCGATGCCCTGTCAGCCCACGTGCGTGCTGTGGGAGCCGAGGCGGGGCTGACCGTGCACCTGGTCCTCGATGAGGATCCCACGCGGCTGGCCCCCGGCGTCGCCCCCGAGATCCTGCGCATCGCCCAGGAGGCGGTGTCCAATGCGCGGCGCCACGCGGAGGCGCGCACGCTCTGGGTCACCTACCGCGTCACCGATGGCAGCGCCTTCCTGCGCGTGGCCGACGACGGCCGTGGCATCGCGGATGGCCGGGGCCGCCCGGATAGCTTCGGAATGCAGATCATGCGCGAGCGCGCCGCACGCATCGGCGCGAGCTTCACGGTCAAGCGCCGCAGCCCTCAGGGCACTGTGGTGGAGTTGTCCCTGCAATCATCCAGCCAGGGCCGATCCGAGGGGGACGCACGATGACCATCACCGTCCTCCTTGTCGATGACCACGAGCTGATCCGCGAGGGGCTGCGCCGAGCCTTGGAGCGGGAGTCCGATGTCGAGGTCGTGGCTGAGGCCGCGAGTGTCGCGGAGGGCATCGCGATGGGCCGCAAGTGCGACCCCACGGTGTCGATCGTCGACCTGCGCCTGCCCGACGGCAATGGACTGGAGGTCGTTCGCGCCCTACGCGATCAGTCGGCCGACATGGGCATCGTCGTGCTCACAATGTACGCCGGGGACAACCAGCTCTTCGATGCCCTCGACGCTGGCGCGAGTGCCTTCGTCCCCAAGAGCGCTCCGGCCGAGGAAATCGTCGCCGCAGCCCGGCACGCGGCAAGCGCACCGCGCTCGTTCACCTCCGCCGACCTCGCCGATGCGATGAAGCGACGGACCTCCCCACAGGGTCCGCAACTGTCGCCGCGTGAACGCGAGGTGCTGCAACTGCTCGCTGACGGCATGGGCGTCTCGCAGATCTCTCGTCAGCTCTTCATCTCCGATTCGACGACGAAGACCCACATCTCGAAGCTCTACGACAAGCTCGGTGCCGGCAATCGCGCCCAGGCGCTCATGACTGCCCTGCGTCTGGGCCTGCTCTCCGCTCCCGACGACGCCCCGTGATGCTGGCTCGCCTACGCGGGAGCCTCACGGCCCTGCTCGTGGGATGGGTCGCCACACGCGTCCTCCTCGTGGGGGCTCTCACCGGCTTGATCCCCTACCCGGACGGGCCCTCGATCCTCAATGACGTCAAGCTCTACTCCGAGTGGTCGAGCCTGCTGGTCACGGGTCGATTCCCGATCGGCGATGACATGTGGCAGTACCCGCCTGGCGCCGGTGTCGTCTTCGCCATTGCTGCCCTCCTGGGCTCCAACCCGGTCGCGGCGTTCACCCTGATCGCACTCGCGTGCGACCTTACGACTCTCGCGGTGCTCACTATCGCGGGACGCCGGCGGCGCGTCGGTCTCGATGCAGCGTGGGCCTGGGTCGTCGGCGGACTGCTCGTCGGACCGGTCTGGCTCGCTCGCTTCGACGTCGTGCCCACGCTCGCCGCCGTCGTCGCGCTCGTGCTCATCGCCCGTCCGGTCGCCAGTGGTGCAGCCGCCGCCGCTGGCACACTGCTCAAGGTCTGGCCCGGCATCATGCTCATCGCCTTGCCACGGCGCGCGCTGCCCAAGGGCATTCTCGGCTTCATCCTCATGAGCGCTGCGATCCTCGGCGGCGTGCTGCTGTGGTCGACCGGCGGTGTGTCGTTCCTCGGCGAGCAGGGCGCGCGCGGCCTGCAGGTGGAGTCCGTCGGTGCCCTGCCCTTCATGGTCTGGAATATCTTCACCGAGGTGCCGACTGAGTTCCGCTTCGGCGCGGTGGAAGTCGACGTACCCGCGACGATCCCCCTGGGCCTGGCCATCACCGTGGCCGGCTTCGCGGTGCTCGCTGTCCTCGGCGTCCTACGGCTGATCGGTCGCCTCGAGTCGAGCGCTCCCGCGGATGTCGCCCTCGTCGCGCTGCTCGTGAGCATCGTGACGAGCCGGGTGCTGTCACCGCAGTACGACGTGTGGATTGTCGGTGTCGCCGCCGCGACATTGCTCGATCCGCGAAGTCGCGCCCGCCCGGTGGTGTGGCTGCTTGTGCCGACCCTGATCGTTACGCAGATCGTGTACCCCTTCGCCTACGGCAGTTTCCTCAACGGCGACTGGTGGGCCGTCCTGCTGCAGGTGGTGCGCATCGGGTTCCTGCTCGCAGCCACGACGGCGGGCCTCATCGTCATCGCGCGTGCGGCCTTTGGCCGGCAGTTCAACTCCGGGCCGCAGCAAGCCGCTGCAGCGGAGTCGGGTGGGTGAAGAGCAGCGCGTAGCGCCACTGAGCAGGAGTCAGGGTCGACCTGTTGGTGACCGCGAGCGTGGTGATCAGTGACCGATACGCGTCCGCGTCACCCGTAAGCGCGAGAGCTTCGCGGTCCGCGCGAGACTCCAGGGGGCGGCTGATCGTCGCGCCGGCGACGGTGGCCGCGAGTGCTGCGACGAGGAAGACCGCGACCACGAGCGGAATCACCCGCGCATCGCTGGGCGATGTCGCTCCGAGCCACCGGCGCACGCGAGGCGAGAGGGCCAGCGCGCAGGCAAGCGCTGCCGTACCCGTCGCCGCGAGAATGGCGAGGAGTGCCCCGAGGACGGCATCGCCCTCGCGCACATGGATGAGCTCATGGGCGATCAGCGCATCGATCTCGGCGTCGCTCATCGTCGTAGCCACCGTGTCGTAGATGGTGACGCTGCGCGTGGGTCCCCAGCCCGAGACGTTGGCATTGAGCGCTGGGCTGGTGTCAGCAACGGCGATCACGCTGACGCGTCCGACATCAACTCCCGCACGGTCCGCGATCTGCATGACGCGCGCGGTGAGCGCCGGGTCGGCTGTCGTGCCCTCGAGGCGCTGCACGAGCGGCAGGACAGCCGTGATCAGCATCGCCGCGACACCCGCTCCCGCGGTGACGGCGATCCATCCACGCCGTGGCCAACGGCGCAGGACAGCGAGCGCCACGGTGATCGCCAGAGCGCCGACGGCGACGTAGGCGATCGACTCTCCCAGCCAGCGCAGCCACCACGCCGCCCACGACTCGACGAGCAGGCCCGCCTCGCGCCTGACCTGCGCGGACCAGATCGCGAAGGGAAGGACGGCCAGTCGGACGATGGCCAGCACGATGCCGGCCACGATGACGTCGCTGACGGCACGGCGGACAGGGCTGCCTGGCCCGGCGGGTCGGCCAAGCCGCCCCTGTCGGGCTGGCACACTCGCCGAGCCGATCGCGGTGATGCGCCGCCGGACCGCGGGGATGAGCGCGACACCGATCGCAGCGATGGGTCCAGCCACCAGACTGAGAACACCGGGCGGCCACGCGGCAGCGACGTAGGCATCGATGCGGGCGATCTGCTCAGTGCTGAAACTCGACAGCGCATCGGTCGCGAGATCGGACCAGGGCGCCACACCGGCGTCCCAGGGGACGGCGATGACGGCGAGGAGGCCGGCCGCGGCGAAGGCGGCAATAGCCACCGCCGAGGCCGAGCGGGCAGGGGTCACCCCGCCATCATGCGACGCCCTCATGCCCGGTCACCAGTCGTAGCGGTGGGACGAGGCCGGATCCCGCCAGGACCGCGAACGCCGCCTGCTCCTCGCCGCCGATGCTTCCCGGGGGTCCGAGCAGGACGCTGACGATGCAGTCGCCGCAGGCTGCCGGGCGCGCCATGCAGGTGTGGCAGTCGATGATGAGCTCCCCACCGTGGGCGGAGTCGTCGGTGTCGGGCATGTCGGTGTCGGTCATGTCGGTGTCGGCCATGTCGGTGTCGGGCATGTCCAAGCCTCCTGAGTAGTCAGACTCCGGACGTACGCTTCTTCTCGTCACGTACATGACGGTAGGTGGGGGGTCCGACAGTGGCCGTCGTTCCCGGCTATCAAGGGTTCCCGGGGGTCGTAGGGCTCGATAACCGGGAACGGCCTGTCCACGGGCCCGGCGGCTTCGTGCGGGCAACGCTGCCAGAGGGTCGACGTTCCGATCATCCAGGCGCCAAAGCGACGCTCCGTAACGCCGTGGAGGGCTCGTTGCCGTGACGAGGCGTCGTTTTTGGCGCGCCCGTACGACCAGACCGAGGCCTACACCCCACCGACGTCGTGAGGGCTGTCTCCCTCATGGCCGGGCTGGGGCCGGGTGATGACCTCGATGCGATCGCCGTTGCCGCACCAGCGGCAGCTGACCTCG
>JBEAQC010000023.1:0-9557 GCA_041164085.1 Actinomycetota bacterium | reverse complement strand
CTTCATCGTCGGCGGCGCCTTCGCCGGGCTCGACACGATCATCGAGCAGCGCATCGGCAAGAAGCGTGTCGGCTTCACCTTCGATCTCGTGCCCGAGGATGGCCAGACGATCACCGACACCGATCCCGACGACATCTTCGGCTACGTCATGCCTGAGGACATGTTGAAGTTCGGCATGATCCCCGAGTTCATCGGGCGCCTGCCGGTCTTCACCTCGGTGTCCAAACTTGACCGCGACGCCCTGATGCAGGTGCTCACCGAGCCGCGCAATGCGCTGGTGAAGCAGTACCAGAAGCTCTTCGAGCTCGACGGCGTCGAGCTCGAGTTCACCGACGAGGCACTCGGTGAGATCGCTGACCAGGCCCTCAAGCGCGGCACCGGCGCGCGTGGCCTGCGGGCGATCCTCGAGGAGGTCCTCCTCAACGTCATGTACGACGTGCCGAGCCGCTCAGACGTCGCCAAGGTCGTCGTCACCGAGGAGACGGTCCGCGACAACGTCCTGCCGACGCTGGTCCCACGCGAGGTGGAGACTCCGAAGCGACGTGTCCGCAAGGAATCCGCCTAGTCCGTGCGGATCTTCTGCCTGGGGACCGGTCGGTCTGGCACGACGACCTTCACCCGCTCCCTGGAGCACGCGATTAACTACACCAGCGGCCATGAGTCGCGCGCGTCGATGCTCGGCAGTCAGCGCCTGGACTACCCGGACTGGCACGCGGAGGCCGATAATCGACTGACCTGGATGCTCGGAGCACTGGGTGAACGCTTCGGCGATGAGCCGGTCTACGTGCACCTCTCCCGTGATCGCGACGCGGTCATCGACAGTTTCCGTGAGCGCCATCGTGGCCGCATCTCGATACTTCGCTCGTTCGGCTACGGCATCATCTCCCGGCGAGAGCCATACTCCGACGCCGACTGGGCAGAGGTAGCCGCAACGTACGTCGATACCGTGACCGCCAACGTCGACGCGTTCCTCCGTCATCGACCGCGCGTGGTGCGGATGACAGTGGAGGACCCACTCGATGGTTTGGCGCAGGTGTGGGACCTAGGCTCGGTCCAGGGTGATTTCGATGCTGCTGCGGCCGAGTGGTCAATCCGCCACAATGCGCGTCCGCACTAGTTCAGCCGCCGGTGGACGGGCCCGCGTCTAGCTTGCCGTGGGAGCCAGCGTCACGTCCACGCTGATGCCGTCACCCTCGGGAGCGAAACTCAGGTCCGCGATCGCGCCGGTTGCCTTGAGATCGCCGGCGATGGTCTCCAGGCGCGCGAGGGAGTCCGCCGGACCGCGCACCACGGCGCTGGCGACCTCGGCCTTCATCGACGCCTTCGCCTCGCTCTTTGCCCTGCGGACCAGCGAGAGGGCAATCGCCGTGTCGGCCACGAGCGCACGATCGCCGTCCCCAGCCATAACGAGGACTTCGTCGGCGCTCGGCCAGGAGGCCCGATGCACCGAACCCTCCTGCCACCACGACCACACCTCTTCGGTGACGAACGGCAGGAAGGGCGCGAAGAGCCTCAGTTGCACGCTCAGTGCGATGGCGAGGGCCGCCTTGGCTGAGGCTGCCCCCTCAGGCCCCTGCCCTCCGTACGCCCGGTCTTTGACGAGCTCGACATAGTCATCCGTGAACGACCAGAAGAAGGTCTCCGCGAGCTCCAGCGCCCGGGTGTAGTTGAAGTCCTCGAAGGCAGCCGTTGCCTGGCGCACCGTCTCGGCGAGGTCGGCCAGCATCGCGCGATCGAGGGGCGCCGTCACTGCTGAGGCGTCGAGGACGGACGAGCCGGCCGAGCCGGTCCCCTCGGGCTCGAACGCGAGGACGAACTTCGACGCATTGAGGATCTTGATCGCCAGGCGGCGGCCGATCTTCATCTGCCCAACGTCGAAGGCCGTATCGGTGCCGGGGCGCCCCGATGCTGCCCAGTAGCGCACTGCATCGGAGCCGTGTTCATCGAGCAGGCCCATCGGAGTGACGACGTTGCCCTTGGACTTGCTCATCTTCTTGCGATCCGGATCGAGGATCCATCCGCTGATCGCGGCATCGCTCCACGGCAGGCGATCGAACTCCAGGTGGCTGCGGACGACGGTCGAGAAGAGCCAGGTGCGGATGATCTCGTGCGCCTGCGGACGCAGATCCATGGGGAACACGCGCGACCACAGATCCTCATCGCGCGTCCAGCCGCCGGCGATCTGGGGGCTGAGCGAGGACGTGGCCCACGTATCCATGACATCCGGATCGCCGATGAAGCCGCCGGGCTTGCCGCGCTGGTCCTCGGAGTAGCCGGCGGGCGCATCGCTGGACGGATCAATGGGCAGGTCGGCATCCGCGGGGACGAGCGGCGACGAGTAGTCGGGATTGCCGTCGGCATCGAGGGGGTACCACAGCGGCAGGGGTACGCCGAAGAATCGCTGCCGGGAGATGAGCCAGTCGCCGTTGAGGCCCTCGACCCAGTTCTCGTAGCGCACCTGCATGTGCGCCGGATGCCAGCGCAGCTCGCGGCCTCGCGCGAGCAGCTCTTCGCGCAACTGCGGTCCGCGACCGCCATTGGTGAGGTACCACTGCCGCGTCGTCACGATCTCCAGCGGCCGGTCGCCCTTCTCGAAGAACTTCACCGCGTGCGTGATCTCGCGCGGGTCGCCGACCATGTCGCCCGACTCGCGAAGCAGGGCGACGATCGCCTCCTTGGCCGAGTGCGCCGTCTTGCCGGCGAGGCCGGCGTACGCCGCCTGCGCGTCCGCGCCCTCGATCCAGGCGGGTGTCTCGGCGAGGATCCGGCCATCCCAGCCGATGATGGGCCGGGTGGGCAGCTGGAGCTCGCGCCACCACGTGACGTCGGTGAGATCGCCGAAGGTGCAGATCATGGCGATGCCCGAACCCTTCTCCGGGTCGGCGAGGGCGTGCGCCACGACGGGCACCTCGACACCGAAGAGCGGCGTGCGCACCGTCGAACCAAAGAGCGGCTGATAGCGCTCGTCATCGGGGTGTGCCACGAGCGCAACGCACGCAGGGATGAGCTCGGGCCGTGTCGTCTCGATGTAGACCGGCTCACCGCCATCGGTGCGCGCAAAGCCGATGCGGTGGTAGGCGCCGGGCCGCTCGCGATCCTCGAGCTCGGCCTGGGCGACGGCCGTGCGGAAGGTGACATCCCACAAAGTGGGTGCCTCGGCTTGATACGCCTCACCTCGCGCGAGGTTGCGCAGGAATGCACGCTGCGACACGGCGCGCGCATTGTCGTCGATGGTCTGGTAGGTCTGCGTCCAGTCGATGGACAGCCCGAGGCGGCGCCACAGCTCCTCGAAGACAACCTCGTCCTCGACGGTCAGGCGCTCGCACAGTTCGACGAAGTTGCGCCGTGAGATGGGCACCTGCTGCTTGGGGTCCGGCTCCGCCGGGGGCTCGAACGCCGGGTCATAGGGCAGCGATGGATCGCACCGGACGCCGAAGTAGTTCTGCACCCGGCGCTCAGTCGGCAGGCCGTTGTCGTCCCAGCCCATCGGATAGAAGACGGAGTAGCCGCGCATGCGCTTGTAGCGCGCGATGCAGTCGGTGTGCGTGTAGGAGAAGACGTGGCCGACGTGCAGGGAGCCGCTCACAGTCGGTGGTGGGGTGTCGATGGAGAAGACCTCATCGCGCGGACGAGTGCGATCGAAGAGGTAGGTGCCCTGCTCTTCCCACGCCTCGACCCAGCGCTGTTCGATGCCGTCGATGCTGGGCTTGTCCGGGAGGCGGGGGCTCATGGCGGCCCATCCTAGGAGGCCGCCACTAGGGTGATGGACGTGACCGATTCCCCGCCCGAGAGCTATGCCGAACTGCAGGCCCAACTCCTCGGGCGGTGGCCGGAGAACGCCATCGATCCCTCACTGTCGCGGATCAGCGCGATCATGGACCTGCTCGGTGCGCCGCAGCTGGCCTACCCGGTGATCCAGGTGACCGGAACCAACGGCAAATCCTCGACCGCCCGGATGATCGCCTCACTCCTGCGGGCCCTCGGCCTGCGGACGGGCCTCTACACCAGCCCGCACCTGACAGACATGCGTGAGCGCATCGAGATCGACGGTGAGGTGATCTCCGTCGACCAGTTCATGGCTGTCGCCGGCGATGTCGCACCCTTCATCGCCTCGGTGGACGCCAGTGCGGAGGCCGAGGGCGGCACGCCTGTGACCTACTTCGAGACCCTGACGGCGATCGCCTACGCCGCCTTCGCCGACGCGCCGGTCGATGTGGCCGTCGTCGAGGTCGGTGTCGGGGGCACCTGGGATGCGACGTCCGTGTGCGAGCCGACCGTCTCCGTCGTCACCCGCGTCTCGATGGACCACGCCGACATCCTGGGCGACCGCATCGACCTCATCGCCGCCGAGAAGGCCGGCATCATCAAGCCGGGGTCCTTCGCGGTCATCTGCGACCAGGAGCCCGATGCTGCCGCGGTGCTCGAGGCGCGCATCGAGGAGGTTGGCGTCACATCCGCGTGGGAGGGCAGGAACTTCGCCGTACTCGATCGCACGGTCGCCGTGGGCGGACAGTTGCTCTCGCTGCAAGGACTCTCCGGCACGTACGACGAGGTCTTCATCCCGCTCTTCGGCGCGCACCAGGCACGCAATGCCGCCGCCGCGCTGGCCGCTACCGAGGCCTTCATCGGCGGCGGAGCGCTCGCCCTCGATCCCGAAGCGGTGCGTGAGGGATTCGCCGACGTCACCTCACCCGGGCGCCTCGAGATCGTGCGCCGCGGCCCGACCGTCATCATCGACGCCGCCCACAATCCGGCCGGTGCGTCAGCCCTCGCCGATGCACTCTCCGAGGCCTTCGCTTTCACCCATCTCGTTGGCGTTGTCGCCGTACTCGCGGACAAGGACGTCGATGGCATCCTCCGGGCTCTCGAGCCGGTGCTCGATGAGGTCGTTGTCACGCACAACAACTCTCCGAGGTCGATGGGCACCAACGAGATCGCGGTGCTCGCTCAGGAGATCTTCGGTGAGGATCGCGTAACGGTCGCGTCGACGCTCTCCGATGCGCTCGACGCCGGCATCCGTCTGGCCGAAGAGGCCGACACCTACGCCGCCTCCGGCGTCATCGTCACCGGCTCTGTCGTCACGGCCGGCGAGGCTCGCGCAATGCTCACAAGGGCTCCGCGAGAGCGATCATGAGGGTCCTCGGGGCCGCCGTCCTCTCGCTCGAGGCGATCGTGGTCATCCTGGCCATCCCGGTCGTCGTCGTGGTCGGCACGGTGCCCGTGCCCCCCTGGCTGGGCATCTCGGTGGGTGTCATCCTCGCCCTCGCCCTGCTCGCCCTGGCGCGCTATGTCACCCGGCCCTGGGCGATCCCGGTCGGCTGGGTGCTTCAGGCGCTCGTGGTCCTCACCGGCGTCCTCGCGCCGGCGATGTTCATCGTCGGCGGGATCTTCGCGCTGCTCTGGGGCGTGGCGATCCGCCTTGGCCGACAGGTCGACCAGTCCGCCCGCGGTGACGCTGCTGATTCGGGCCCCCCCGACGCGGGATAGGCTCCCGCAGCAGGCACCGCCGTATCGGCCGTGCGCCCGTGTCCATCACTAAGGAGTAGACGTGTCGCAGCGCACCCTCGTCCTGATCAAGCCCGATGGCGTTGCCCGTGGCCTCATCGGAGAGGTGCTCGGCCGCATCGAGCGCAAGGGATTCACGATCGTGGCCATGGAGCTGCGGCAGATCCCCGTCGAGGTGGCGCAGGCGCACTACGCCGAGCACGCGGAGAAGCCCTTCTTCGGCGATCTCGTCGAATTCATCACGTCCGGCCCGCTGCTCGCTGCCGTCATCGAGGGCCCCGAGGCGATCACCTCCTGGCGCACGATGATGGGGGCGACGAACCCGGTCAATGCTGCGCCCGGCACCATCCGTGGTGACCTGGCCACCGAGACGCAGTTCAACGTCACCCACGGCTCCGACTCGCCTGAGTCGGCGGCTCGCGAGATCGCACTCTTCTTCCCTGCGCTGGGCTGAGCCTGTGCGATCGCGCACGCGCGCACGTCTTGCTTTGGCCGCGCTGACAGCAGCGGCCGGCGGGTACGCCGCGGCGCGACCCACGCTGATGCCGTGGCCGTCACGAGTGCGGCAGGGCTTCATCGTCGCGATGACGGCGGCGAGCGGGACCGCAGCGTTCCTTGCGGCGGGCAGTGTGGGCGTGCGCGCCGGCGGCCTACCCACGGCGACTCAGCGACTGCGCCGTGCCGGTCTCGTCGCGGCAGGCAGTGCCGCGGCGTTCGGCGCCGTCAAGGTCGCCAAGGGCCAGGCCACCAGCCGGCTCGAGGGTGGCGGTCGGGCTATCGAGCCGGGCTTCGCCACGCCCCCAACGGCGGAAACGCTCTCAGGGGGCCCCGGATCCTTCGTCGACTTCACCACGGTGGGGCGCGAGGGGGCGAGGTTCCTCGGCTCGAGCGTGCCTCCTGAGATCGTCCAGGAGGTGACCGGGATCGCGCCGGAGAGACCCGACGGGTCGGCAAGGCCGCCCCTGTCGGGCTTGACCGGTGTCCGGGTCTTCGTGGGCTACGACTCCGCACCCACCCCGGAGGAGCGGGTGGCCCTCGCCCTTGCGGAGTTGCGGCGCACGGGTGCCTATGACCGCTCCACGCTGCTCATCGGTGCGCCGGCGGGCAGTGGCTACGCCAATCCCACTCCGGTCGACGTACTCGAGATCCTGCTCGGCGGTGACACAGCAACCGTCGCGGTGGGCTACGGACTCCTTCCGTCGTTCCTGTCACTCGATCGCGTGTCACTTGCAGCACGCACTCAGTCACTGCTCATCGAGGGCATCGTCGCCGACCTTGCGTCGCGCGCGCATCGTCCACGGTTGCTGCTTTACGGCGAGAGCCTGGGTGCGCGAGTGCAGCAGGCGGCGATTCCCGCAGGCACGCGCGACCTCGATCGACTCGGGATCGATGCGGCTCTCTGGGTCGGCACTCCGGGTGGGCCCGAGTCCGTCGCCTTCCATGCCGCCACATCGGGGGAGTCGATCACCATCGATCGCCCCGAGCAGATCCCCTCGTCGCTGCCGGAGCCCCGGCCTCGCGTGTGGTTCCTCGAGCACGACGGCGACCCCGTGGTGCGGTTCGCCCCCACGGTCGCCTACCGCCGGCCCGACTGGCTCGCCCGTCAACCGCGTGGACGCAATGTGCCCGAAGGCATGCTGTGGACTCCCGGGATCACCTGGGCGCAGGTGATGATCGACACCCTCTTCGCCACCAACGTCAAGCCCGGCAACTTCGAAAGTCGAGGCCACGATTACCGAGCTGATCTCGGAGCCGTGGTTCCGGCGGCCTACGGGCTGTCCGTGGACGAGGGGACCACACAGCGACTTGAGGCGGCGCTGCGCCACCTCGAGGTCGAGCGTGCCCGCAGGGTGGGAGAGGCCTAGACCCCTCAGGGGCTTGGGGCCTCACGCCGGCGACCCGTACCATGGTTCACACCCGTCACGCTGCGGGCCCACGTTGGGAGGGTGAGTGTCAAACACGATGTCGTTCGTCGGCCGCGATATGGCCGTCGATCTCGGCACGGCCAACACCCTCGTCTATGTGCGCGGGCGCGGCATCGTCCTCAACGAGCCCTCGGTCGTCGCCATCAACCAGACGACCGGCGGCATCCTGGCGGTCGGGTCCGAAGCCAAGAAGATGATCGGTCGCACTCCGGGCAATATTGTCGCTATCCGCCCCCTCAAGGACGGCGTCATCGCCGACTTCGACACGACCGAGCGGATGCTGCGCTACTTCATCCAGAAGGTCCACCGGCGTCGCCACCTCGCCAAGCCGCGCCTCGTCATCTGCGTGCCCTCGGGCATCACGGGTGTCGAGCAGCGAGCGGTCAAGGATGCCGGCTACGCAGCAGGCGCACGCAAGGTCTACATCATCGAGGAGCCGATGGCAGCTGCCATCGGCGCCAACATGCCCGTGCACGAGCCGACGGGCAACATGGTTGTCGACATCGGTGGCGGCACCACCGAGGTCGCGGTCATCTCACTCGGTGGCATCGTGACATCGATCTCGATTCGCGTCGGCGGAGATGAACTCGACAACGCGATCATCCAGTACGTCAAGAAGGAGTATTCGCTTCTGCTTGGCGAGCGCACTGCGGAGGAGATCAAGGTCGCGATCGGATCGGCGTTCCCGATGCCCGATGAGCCCCATGCCGAGATCCGCGGCCGCGACCTGGTCAGCGGCCTGCCCCGCACCGTGGTGGTGACGGCCGAGGAGATCCGTCGGGCCATCGATGAGCCTGTCAACGCCATCGTGGACGTGGTCAAGACGACCCTGGATCGCACGCCTCCCGAGCTCTCCGGCGACATCATGGATCGCGGCATCGTCCTCACGGGTGGAGGCGCCCTCCTCACGGGCCTGGACGAGCGGCTGCGCCACGAGACCGGCATGCCCATCGTCGTTGCCGATGCGCCCTTGGATTGTGTGGCGATGGGCTCGGGCAAGTGCGTCGAGGAGTTCGAGGCTCTCCAGCAGGTCCTCATCTCCGAGCCTCGCCACTAGGCGAACGCTCGGGCGTGCGATGAGAGACACTCGGCGCTCGAGGATTGTCCTGGCAATCCTCGTCCTCATGTCGATCACCCTGATCGTCTTCGATCTGCGCGGTGGTCTGACACAACCGCTGCGCTCCGTCGGCGAGACCGTGCTCGGATCCGCTGAGCGTGCGATGGCAGGTGTTGTCGTCCCGGTTCGCAATCTCGTCGACTCGCTCGGCGATCTCGGCTCAGCAGACGAGCGCATCGCCGCACTCGAGCAGGAGAATGCGCAACTGCGCGCGGAGCTCGACACCGCCGCCAACGATCGCGCCCGCATCGAGGATCTCAACGCTCTGCTCGGACTGGTGTCGACCAACGAATACACGACTGTGCCCGCGCAGGTCATCGCCGTGGGACCTGCCCAGGGCTTCGCCTGGACCGTCACGATCGACGCGGGCAGTCGCGATGGAGTCGAGCGCGACATGTCGGTTATCAGCGGCGCGGGCCTGGTGGGTCGCACGATCGACGTGGGGCCGACGACCTCGACCGTCCTGCTCATCGTCGATGCGACCTCGTCGGTGGGTGGACGCCTCTCCGGCACCTCCCAGATCGGGATCGTCTCCGGCACGGGGCGCCAGGACTCGCTCACGATGCAGTTGCTCGATCCCCTCGCGGTCGTGGACGTCGGTGATGTCGTCGTGTCCTTCGGCTCCGAGGGTGGTCGGCCCTATGCGCCGGGGATTCCCATCGGCGTGGTGGCCGAGATGCGCGGCACCGAGGGCCAGCTGACCCGATCGGCGATCCTCGAGCCCTACGTCGACATCTCCCGGCTCGACATCGTCGGCGTCGTCCTGCGCGCACCCGAGGGTCCGCCGCGCTCGACCCTCGACCCGGCTCTCACGGGCGTCGGGGGAGGTGGGTGATGGTCGGTCGCCGCATCGTGGTCAGCGCCCTGCTGCTCATCCTCGCCGTCCTCATCGAGGTGACGATCCTTGCTCCACTGGACTTCCCGGGTGCCACTCCCACACTCGTGCTGGTCGTCGTGGTCATCCTGGCCGGGCAGTTCGGTGCGACGACCGGTGCGATCGCGGGCTTTGC
>JBEAQC010000022.1:0-10449 GCA_041164085.1 Actinomycetota bacterium | reverse complement strand
CTCGCCTACCAGTACCTTCAGACCCTGCCGCAGATCGCGCAGGGATCGGCCAACAAGGTGTGGGTCCTGCCGAGTGAACTCACCGGGCAGATCGCACACCTCGCCGACGCTCTGAAGCCGGAGCGCCCTCCGGCGTAATTCTTCCGCACGAAAGCGACGCTTCGTCGGCCGACTGACGCAAAAGCGACGCTTCGTCACGGTGCGGGAAAGCCAAAACCGTGACGAAGCGTCGTTTTCCTGGAGTGAGCTGATCTGTCGTCGGTACGCCTTGCCGCATAGGCGTCTGCGCTGTGGACAGACGGGCGGCGCTGCCCACGAGTGCGGGCGGAGGGACTTGAACCCTCACGTCTAGGACACAGGAACCTAAATCCTGCGCGTCTGCCAATTCCGCCACGCCCGCGTGAAACCAGGTTACCTGCCGGCTACTCCAGGCCTAGGTCGCGGCGCAGTTTGGCCACGTGACCCGTCGCCTTCACCCCGTACATCGCCCGCTCGATGCGCTGTCGTGCATCGATGACGAAGGTTGAGCGGATCACTCCGACGACGGTCTTGCCGTAGAGCTTCTTCTCGCCGTACGCGCCGTACTTGGCCAGGACCCTGTGATCAGGATCCGAGAGCAGGGGGAAGGTGAGGTGATCGCGCTCGCGGAACTCGGCAAGTTTGTCGACCGGATCGGGGGAGATACCGAGCACGGCGTAGCCAGCCGTGGTGAGTGAGGCGAGGGAGTCGCGGAAATCGCAGGCCTGGGTGGTGCAGCCCGGGGTCATGGCAGCGGGATACGCGTAGAGGATCACCGGCGTGCCCTTGTAGGACCGCAGGGTGACCTTGTCTCCGTGGTCGTCGAGGAGGGTGAAAGCGGGAGCGAGGTCGCCGGGCTCGAGTCGGGTCATGCCGGAATTCTCGCGCGCGGGCCCGCATGATCATCAACCCCGGCGGCCCGCTCGCGGCCGCGAACGCCGGTCACGGCGAAGACGATAAGGAACGCGAGAGCGCCCACGAGGACGATCATCGTGCCGGACGGGACTCCGGCGTAATAGCTGAGGTACATGCCCACGAGGCCGCACACCAGCCCGATGACCGTCGATAGGGCGAGCATGC
Source organism: Actinomycetota bacterium (assembly GCA_041164085.1). Classification (GTDB taxonomy): domain Bacteria; phylum Actinomycetota; class Actinomycetes; order S36-B12; family S36-B12; genus Mxb001. Next base: position 9,351 of record JBEAQC010000022.1, on the reverse strand, counting down.
GGCCGAAGGAGTCGGTCAGCATGCGCGCGATGACCGCGGGGATGACGAGCATGGCCGCCACGAGCGTGACACCGATGACCGTCAGGGTGACCAGGATCGACAGGGCGAGCACGATCATCAAGAGCGCCTCGACGCGGGCAACTTTGATGCCGGACGCCTGTGCGACATCGGGATCAAAGGTGGTGAAGAGGAGTTCGCGGTACCGAAGCAGGACCACGAGCCCCGCGAGGATCATGACGAGGATCAACCACACGATCTGGCTATTGGTGATGCCGAGGATGCTGCCGAAGAGCGCCTGGTCGAAGGCCGGTCCTGAAGAGCCGAACTTGCTGAAGAGCGCGACGCCGAGAGCGAAGGATGCCGTGGTGATGACGCCGATCGCCGCATCCGCGCCCACCCGACCGCGGCGGGCAACGGACGTGATGGCGATTGCTGATGCGATGCCCCACAGTCCGGCACCGATGACATAGAGCTGGGCGGCGAAGAGCTGCATGGCAGCGTAGCCACCGAAGATCGCATGCGAGAGCCCGTGGCCGATGTAGCTCATCCCCCGGAGGACGATGTAGACGCCAACGAAGCCCAGCAGTGCGCCGGAGAGCGTGGCGACGAGGAGTCCGCGCTGGAAGAACCCAAAGGACAAGGGCTCGATGAGGGTTTCCATGTCAGCCCGCCTCTCGCGCGGCATGCGAGCCGTCAACCACGATCGGCATGCCCAGGTGCTCGAGCACTTCGAGGCGCGCGCCAAAGGTCTCTTCGAGGACGCTGGGAATGATCACGTCGCGCGGCGCGCCCTCGGCGACGATGTGCCCGTTGACACAGACCAGGTTGGGTAGATGAGCGGCCATCCCGTTCAGGTCATGGGTTGTAAGGACGATCGCCATACCGTCGTCGTGCAAGTCGCCCAGCAAGTGCAGGACGTCATGGCGGGTATTGATGTCCACTCCGCTCGTGGGTTCATCAAGGAGGAGCACCTGCGGTTCGCGCAGGAGTGCCCGCGCGAGGAACATGCGCTGTTGCTGACCGCCGGAGAGTTCCCGGATGTGGCGGTCGGCCAGGTCGCCGATGCCCAATCGATCGAGCACGCGGGCGACCGACGCGCGTTCGTCCGCGGAGGGCCAGGGCCAGAGGCGGTGCTCCGTGCGGGCCATGAGGACGCACTCGAAGACCGTCACCGGGAACTTCCAGTCGACCGTCTCGAGTTGTGGCACGTAGGCAACGCGCAGGTTCGGCGCGGTCGTGATGGAGCCAGATGATGGCGTGATGAGCCCGAGCAGGACGCGCAGAAGCGTCGTCTTGCCCGCTCCGGAGGGTCCGACGATGCCGGTGAACTCCGTGCTGTCGATGGCGAGATCCACGTCGTGCAGCACCGTCGAACGTCCGTATCCGGCGGATACGGAGGAGAGTTCGATGAGAGCTGACACGGTCACTGAGGGTAGTACGCAGTGTCGGGCACGGTGATCTCGAAGACGAGAGCATCCAACTGGGTGGGCTGGCCGCCCAGCCCCGCGACCATGGTCCGGTAGTTGTAGCGGAGGAGTTCGAGGAGCGAGTGCTGCGCCTCGCCGGGCGCTCCCGGGAGGTCGTCGTCCCTCAAGGAGTCCTCATAGCGCACTCCTGTCTCCGCCGCGATGGCCTCCAGCACGGGGGAGGGGAAGACCTCGGAGCCGAAGATCGTCGGCACCCCTTCGCTTTGGATCTGTTCGATAAGACCGGCGATCTCTGATGGGGTTGGCTCGTCGAAGTTGCTTGGCTGGATGGCTCCGACAACCGTCCAGCCGAAGTTGTCCGCGAAATATGCGTAGGCATCGTGGTAGGTGACGAGTTTGAGTTGGCCCTCGGGCACCGATGCTTGGTCCGCGCGCACGGCGTCAGCGAGCTTGTCAGCCTCAGCCTTGAACGCCTCGAAGTTTGACTGGTACTCAGCAGCATTGGCCGGATCGCGTTCACTGAGTTTTGCCCGCACAAGGTCGGCGTAGGCGACGGCGTAGCCCGGGTCGGTCCACAAGTGTGGGTTGGGCTTGCCGTCCTCCTCGGGGAACGAGAAGTCGTAGATGTAGTCCGACTCCGGCAGCACCACTGTCCCAAGCTCGACGATTTCGCCGTCCGGCTTCTTGTTGGCCTCGGCCAGGCCCAAGGTCGGGTCCTCGAGTTTGAGGCCATTGATGAAGATCAGGTCGGCCTTGCTGAGGAGTTCCGCTGCCTGCGGCTCCGGCTCGAACGTGTGCGAATTGGTTCCCTCAGGAACGATCCCCTCGATGGTGACGTTATCCCCGGCGACCGCCGCGACGATCGATGTGATGGGTGCCACGGTGGTGGCCACGACCAGTCCCGACGACGGCGAGGGGGCTGCCGTGTCCGCCCCGTCTCCACCGCAGGCGCTGAGGATGAGCGCGGCGGATGCGAGCGTCGGCAGGATGAGGAAGGACAGGGGTTTGGCGCGGGTCATGGGTTGACCCTAGGGCGAGACGCCGTCTTAATGCAAAATCTTTGCAATTAGCCCCGCTCCCCGGGGTGGCCGCAGGCGGCGTAGGCTGCGCGGCGTGACCGAGTCCACGCAAGGCGGTGCGGAGCCGTCAGCCGCCGAGCTCGAGGCGGAGATCGCCGCGGCGCGCAGCAACCTCACGTCCACGATCGAGCAACTCAAGGCAGAGACGACGCCCCAGGCGCTCGCTCATCGCGGCGTCAGTGCCGTCAAGGGCTTCTTCACCGATGAGTACGGCGGGGTGCGCCCCGAGCGCGTCGCCATGGTCGCGGGGGCTGTCGTCACGCTTGTGGTCCTGCGCCGGTGGCGTCGCAGCCGTCGTCGTTGCCACTGTCACTGAGTCGTGGGCTCCTCGACATGACGAGCACCGTGGATGCGCCGGACACCACTCCCCAGCCGGACGGCTCGATCCCCATTCGCCTGTTGCATGACCGCGTCCTCGTTCGTCCGGGAGCCGACGAAGGCGAGCGCCGGTCGACCGGCGGCATCGTCATTCCCGCGACGGCACAGGTGGGGCGCAAGCTCGCCTGGGCTCGCGTCGTCGCCATCGGTCCAACCGTCCGCACCATCGAGGTCGGCGACCGCGTGCTCTTCGAGCCCGAGGACCGCGGCTCGGTCGAGTTGCACGGCACCGAGTACATCCTCCTTCGAGAGAGAGACGTGCATGCCGTGGCCGCCGCTCGTCACGAGGGCGGCCAGACCGGTCTCTATCTCTAGGAGGATCCATGACACACGCGCCGGCCAGGGAGCCCTCGGATGCTCTGGTGATCTTCGGGATCACCGGTGACCTCGCCCACAAGATGACGCTTCCGGCGCTGTATCACCTGGAGAAGCGCGGGCTTCTCACTGTGCCGGTGATCGGCGTTGCCGCCAATGACATGGGTGACGAGGACCTCTGGACGATGACGCGGGAATCGGTCCATGCGGTGATGGCGGCCGCGGGGGAGACCGTCGACGAGGCCGTCCTCACGCGCCTGACAGAGCGCATGACCTACCTCGGCGGCGACTTCACCGATGCGAGCCTCTACACCCGGCTGGCGACCCACATGCAGGGCATGCGCAGCCCGCTCTTCTACCTCGAGATCCCGCCGTCGCTCTTCGGCCCCGTGGTGGAGCAACTCGGTGCTGCCGATCTCACTACCAACTGTCGGGTCGCCGTCGAGAAGCCCTTCGGCACCAGCCTGGACACTGCGAGGGAACTCAACGACAGACTGCACCAGGTGCTGCGCGAGGATCAACTGCTGCGCATCGACCACTATCTGGGCAAGGAGCCGGTCCAGGACATCGAGTTCGTGCGCTTCTCCAATGCCTGGCTTGAGCCGCTCTGGCGCCGCGAGTACGTCGAGTCCATTCAGATCACCATGGCCGAGAACTTTGGCGTGGAGGATCGCGGATCGTTCTACGACCGGGTCGGGACCCTTCGCGACGTCGTGCAAAACCACCTGCTGCAGGTCTTGGCGCTCGTACTCATGGAGCCCCCGGGCGCCAGCGATGACCCCATCGGTGACCGCAGGCTCGACGTCTTCCGGGCGATTCGACCGCTGTTCCCAGATGACGTGATCCGAGGTCAGTACGACGGATATCGGCAGATTCCCGGGGTCGCTGCCGACTCCGACACGGAGACCTTTGTCGCGGTCCGACTGCACTGCGACACCTGGCGTTGGGCCGGCGTACCGATCTTCATCAGAGCGGGCAAGCGCCTGCCCATCACGTCGACCGAGGTCGTGGTGCGCTTCAAGAAGGCGCCGGCCTTCCGGCTGGGTGACCGTATTCAGCGTGTCATCGGTCACGATGACGTCGTCCTGCGCATCGGCAAGCCCTCAGGCATCGACATTGGAATCCGGGTCAAGAAGCCCGGGCAGGACGCGGTCGAGCCGGAGTTCCTCTCCCTGGACTTCGCCGACACGCTCGGCGAGTTCCCCAGCCCCTATGAGCGACTGCTGCACGACGCGATGGTGGGCGACCACACCCTCTTCCCGCGCTGGGACTCGGTCGAGGCCACCTGGGAGATCGTGCAGCCCGTGCTCGACAACCCGCCACCGTGCCTGCCCTACGAGCCCAACACGTGGGGACCGACGGAGGCCGACCGGTTCGTGCGCAGCCATGGTGGCTGGCGCGATCCCCGTAGCGCGACGTAGCTGCGCTTGGCTACCTCGCGTTGTCGCCCGAGATGAAGGCCTCCACGGCGTCACGGGCCTCGCTGTCGGAGTACTGCACCGGCGGACTCTTCATGAAGTAGGACGAGGCGCTGAGCAGCGGTCCACCGATGCCGCGGTCCTTCGCGATCTTTGCCGCCCTGAGTGCGTCGATGATGATGCCGGCGCTATTGGGGGAGTCCCAGACCTCGAGTTTGTATTCGAGATTGATCGGGGCATCCCCGAATCCGCGGCCCTCGAGGCGCACGAACGCCCACTTGCGATCGTCAAGCCACTCGATCCAGTCGCTGGGCCCGATGTGGACGTTGCGACTACCGAGGTCGCGGTCGACCTGGGACGTCACGGCCTGGGTCTTGGAGACCTTCTTCGACTCGAGCCTGTCCCGTTCGAGCATGTTCTTGAAGTCCATGTTGCCGCCGACGTTGAGCTGGTAGGTGCGATCGAGCGTCACCCCGCGGTCCTCGAAGAGCTTGGTGAGGACGCGGTGGGTGATGGTCGCCCCGACCTGGCTCTTGATGTCGTCGCCGACGATCGGCAGGCCGGCTGCCTCGAACTTGGCCGCCCACTCAGGATCGCTCGCGATGAAGACGGGGAGAGCGTTGACGAAGGCGCAGCCCGCGTCGAGGGCGCACTGCGCGTAGAACCGCGCCGCCTCCTCGGAGCCGACGGGCAGATAGCACACCACGACATCGACGCGCTGCTCCCGTAGCACAGACACCACATCGACCGGCGTGAAGTCAGACTCCTCGATCGTCTCGCGGTAGTACTTGCCGAGACCGTCCAGAGTGTGGCCCCGCTGGACGGTCACGCCGGTCGGAGGCACGCTGCAGATCGTCATGGTGTTGTTCTCGGAAGCAAGGATCGCCTCGGCGAGGTCCACGCCGACCTTCTTGGCATCGACGTCGAATGCAGCGACGAAATTCACGTCACCGACGTGATATGGGCCGAACTGCACGTGCATAAGCCCGGGCACTCGCTGTGAAGGATCGGCATCCTTGTAGTACTCGACCCCTTGGACGAGCGACGAGGCGCAGTTGCCGACACCGACGATCGCGACCCTGATCTCCTGACCTGTCATCATGCATTCCTTCCCTTGGTGGTGCGCTCGCGCTTGGCTTCACGCCGCGGCGCTCGTGTCGTGCCTTCTGTCGCAATGAGTTCCTCGAGCCACGTGACTTCCCTGGCCGCACCCTCCACCGAGTGCTGCTGGAGCCGCTGCGCGTAGAGATCCATTCGCTCGTTGGTGTGCTGCAGCGCCTTCTCCAAGGCGCGCATGCGTTCCTCCATGCGGGCTCTGCGGCCCTCGAGGATGCGCAGGCGCACGGCAGCATCCGTGCGCGAGAAGAAGGCCATGCGGGCGGCGAACGCCTCGTCCTCCCAGGCATCGGGGCCGATGTCGGCGACCCACGCGCCGAAGGCCTCCTTGCCCTCGGCTGTGAGCGCGTAGACGATCCGGGAACGGCGGGAGGTGGCGCCGGCAACCTCGCTGCGCTCGAGCGCATCGACCTGCTCGACTAAGCCACGGGCGGTCAGGCGGTGCAGGCATGGGTAGAGCGATCCGAAGGACAGGGCCCGGAAGGGTCCGAGGATGGCCGTGAGGCGCTTGCGCAGTTCATAGCCGTGCAGCGGACCATCGGAGAGCACTCCGAGGACCGTGTGATCGAGCACGCTCGACTTCGTGGACATACCGGCACTATATATCAGACCGATATATCGATACGAGCCGAGTGATGCGCGGAGCGTGGCTGGGAGAGCGACAGGGTGGTGCGAAGGGGTGTCCGGAAAGGAAAGTGCACCGCCAGGGACTCGAACCCCGAACCCGCTGATTAAGAGTCAGCTGCTCTGCCAGTTGAGCTAGCGGTGCGCGAGGAGGGACGCTACCACCCGACGAGGGTGAATCTCACCGGGACCCCGGGAGCTGCCTGCGCCAGTGCATCCACCTGCTCGACGACCGCAACCACGGGATAACCGCCGGTCACCGGATGGTCGGGGCCGAGGACTACCGGACGCCCGTCGGGTGGCACCTGCACGGCTCCGCGGACCACCCCCTCGGAGGCAAGCGGGCGCGCTTCCCGAAGGTCCAGGCGTGGGCCGTCGAGTCGGACGCCGATCCGATCGCTGTCGACGCCGACAGTGAAAACTCCTTCAGCGAGCAGCGTGCGCGCCGATGCTGTGAGCCACTCGTAGCGCGGTCCTGGATGCAATCGCAGGGTGATCGATGACGGTGGATTCGACGTGGGCACATGATCGACATTGATATCGCCGCGTGCGTCGCCGACCGAGAGCAGTGAACCGCTCGCGATGCGCTGGGGACCCAGGCCCGCAAGCGTGTCCGTCGCGAGAGAGCCCAGCACGCGCGGGCCTTCGATGCCGCCGCGTACGGCGACGATGCTCCTGACCCCGGTGACCGGCTGTCCGAGAGTCACCACGTGGCCGGGTGCGAGGCGCAGGGGCGCGCACCGATCCGCGGGCGTCCCGTCGACGGAGAGCGGGCCGGTCGCGCCGGTGACGACCACGACGCCGTGCCTCAGGGCGCGCAGCGTGAGGCCGCCGCCCAGGGCCTCGAGGCCGGCCGCCGTCTCCGGATTGCCGGCGATGCGGTTGGCGAGCCGGAGGGCGCCCCTGTCGAACGCCCCGGACTCCCCGACGGCGATGCTGCCGTGGCCCGGGCGCCCGAGATCCTGCAGGAGCGTGAGGGGCCCGGGATGGAGCACCTCGAAGGCTGGATCGTCAGTGGCCTCCCGCGAGGGCGCGCTTGAGGCCACCGGAGGCATTGCCCCCGATCGACTCGGAATGAATCGCACGCGCATGCCCGGATGCAGGAGCGCTGGCTCCTCGCGGGTCGGGTCGAAGATGGGCTCGTCCGTGCGTCCGAGCAGATGCCAGCCCCCCGGGCTGCTGAGCGGGTACACCGCTGAGTAGCCCGCGGCGATGGCCACCGCCCCCGCAGGCACCCGCGTGCGCGGGGTGTCCCGCCGGGGCAGGTGCAGGCGTCGATCCGTCCCGGTGAGGTAGGCGAAGCCGGGCGCGAATCCGCAGAACGCGACGAGGTACGTCGGTGCCGAGTGCAGGGAGATCACGTCTTCGACGCCCATCCCGCAGGTGCGTGCGATGCTCTCGAGGTCCTCCCCGTCGTACACGACGGGGATCTCGATGATGTCAGTGCGACCGGCGAGAGACGTCCGAGGCTCGATGCTCGCGAGGATGGCGTCAGGAGGTGGCGTGTCTTCGAAGCGGAGGAGCACTGTCCTCTCGGCGGGGATCGTGTCGACCAGGCCGTGGATCGCCCCGTCAGCCGCGGCTGTATGCAGGCCCGCCGCGTAGCCCGCGGGGTCGTCGTGCTCGACGAGGCGCGCGCGTGGTCCGCTGGGCAGGATGCGCACCGTCATACATCCGCCGCCGTGACGAAAGGCCCGAGCTGAGCGCCACTTGCCTCGATCGTCATCCGTACGGTGTGCGCGATCGCATCCGCCCCCGGGGTGTCCGAGTGCACGCAGATGCTGCGTGCCTCCACCCTGAGCACGCTGCCATCCGCCGCGACGATCTCGCCTCGTGTGACCAGCCCCCGGACCCGGTCGATGACCTCATCGACTGACGCCAGTAGTGCGCCGGGATGAGTGCGGGGCACCAGGGCGCCGTCGGGCGCGTAGCCACGGTCGGCAAACGCCTCCGCGTGGACGTCGAGTCCGCGCTCGCGAGCGGCCGCGAGAAGGGCTCCGTGGGGGAGGGTGAGTACAGGCAGGCCGCTCGACGCGAGGACGACTGATTCGGCGGTCGCTTTGTCGACGGCCGCTGCGTGATAGAGCGCACCGTGAGGCTTGACGTAGGCGACCGATGTCCCGGCAGCGCGGGCGTGAACGTCGAGTGCGGCGATCTGCTCAGCAATCTGGTCACGAAGGACTCCGGGTTCGACATCGAGTCGTCGGCGCCCGAACCCCTCGCGATCGACGTAGGACACTTGGGCACCGATCGTCACGCCGTGCGCCGCCGCCGTCCGGCAGATCAGCGCCATTGACGCGTCGTCACCGGCGTGGCCTCCGCAGGCGACGTTGGCGCTCGTGACAGCGGCGAGCAGGCGGGCGTCCATGTCGGGGTCGCCCTCGCCGAGATCGGCGTTCAGATCCCAGATCGCTGCCATTCGGCCACGGTAGCGGCCGAAGTAGGGTGCCGCGGTGACGTCGACCCGGGAGCGCCAGGGCCTGATCATCGCGCTCCTCGGCGTTGTCGGATTCTCCTTCTCCCTGCCCTGGACTGTGTGGGCGTTGGAGAGTTTCTCCCCGGTCCTCACCGCGACAGGACGAGCTGTCATCGCCGGTGCGCTCGCTGTCGTCGTGCTCACTGCCCGTCGGGTGCCCTGGCCACAGCGCGATCAGGTCAAGCCGATCCTCTACACGATGGCCGGGGCGGTTTTCGGTTGGCCAATTCTCATCGCGTTGGCCCTCGAGCGGACAACGGCGGCGCATGCCGCAGTGATCGCCGCTGTCATGCCGCTCGTCACCGCCGTCATCGCGGTCCTGCGTACGCATGAACGCGTCGCGCGGCAGTTCTGGATCGCGGCGGCGTGCGGCACAGGAGCGCTCATCGTCTTTGCCCTCCTGCGCGGAGGTGGCGACGGTGGCAACCTCGTCGCTGACCTACTCATCGCCGGAGCAGTGGTGGCATCGTCCTGGTGCTACGTCGAGGGGGCGACCCTGACGCGCCAGATGCCGGGCT
>JBEAQC010000021.1:0-9588 GCA_041164085.1 Actinomycetota bacterium | reverse complement strand
TCGCGCGCCGGCAGGGTGTCGAGTCGTGGCTGTCCGTGGTGCACGCACCGCTGCGCGAGCAGACGGTCGAGGGGCGAGACGTCCGTTGGTACGACGTGGATGCGCTCGCCGACGTCGGTGGTATCGACCTGCTGTGCATCGACGGGCCACCCGGTCAGGGCACGGCTCAGGCACGCTGGGCAGCCCTACCGGTGCTCGTCGACCGACTTGCCGATGGTGCGACCGTCGTCCTTGACGACATGATTCGACGCGATGAGCAGGAGATCCTCGAGGACTGGCTCGCGACGTACCCCGGATTCAGCGTCGAGCGGCTCGACTTCGAGAAGGGTGCCGCGATCCTGCGCCGCAGCGCCTAATCGCAGCGGACTTTGTCCGCTGTCGTCGGGGCGGTGATCGCGTCCGCCTCGCGCTCGCTCGACGTTTCGGGCGTAGCGGCGTTCACGTCGACGACGATGCTCTCGACGCCGGCATAGGCCGCGCCGACCACGATCGTGATCGTCGTCGAGGCGTCGTCCGCCACCGTGGTGGCGCCAGGCAGGGCCGCCAGCACCGTGCGCGCCGCTTCGGCAGACGCAGCATCATGGCGGATCTCGGTGGTGGCGTAGTCGGGACGGTCCGCGTCCCCGACTGACGCGATGGTGAAGCCCTGGGCCTCCAGCGCCGCCGCGACCTCAGCGGCTCGGCCAGCGACTCCGCTGCCGTTGAGCACGCGGACGGTGATCTGCTCCGGCTGCACCGTGATGTCGGACTTCTTCGAAGACGAGGCGCCGCCCTCGGACTTCTTGGGCTTGATCCACGGGACGTCGGCGGCGATCGACTGCCACAGCGGAACCGCGGCCGCCTCATCGACGAGGACGTTCTCCCCGTCGCCGCGTTCGACCCAGGGCATGGTCAAGAAGGTGATGTCGCCGGGCGCCATGCCGCGCACGCTCAGGGCGAGATCCCTCAGCACGTCGATCTCGGCGAGTCCCGGGTCCGTCGTGAGCCCGGATGTGGCGGCGTCAAGTGTCGAGTAGAGCTTCATGGGGTTGAGCAGCAGCCCCGTCGACGAAGCCTCGCGAATCATGGACGACAGGAAGGCCTGCTGGCGCTTGATGCGGCTGAGGTCGCTGCCATCGCTCAAGGTCTTGCGCGCTCGGACGAAGGACAGGGCCTGCTCGCCGTTGACGATGCTCGTGCCCGCGGGCAGTTCGAGGTCGCTGGCCGGATCGCTCGCGGGCTCCGTGAGGCAGACCTCGACACCTCCCAGGGCGTTGACGACGTTCTTGAATCCCTCGAAATCGATGACGGCGAAGTTGTCGACTGTGAGGCCCGTCATCTGCTCGACGAGCTTCACCGTGCAGCCGGGGCCACCGATCTCGAACGCCGTATTGAACTTCGACTCGAATGCGCCAACGGTCGTCCCATCGACATCGCACTCGGGAAGCATCACCCAGGTGTCGCGCGGGATGCTCACCGCGGTGGCGAATGACCTGTCGGCTGACAGATGGAGCAGGATCGTGGTGTCCGATCGCTCGCCGGTGTAGATGTCGGGGTCGCCGTACTGCTTGCTGGTCTGACCCTCGCGGCTGTCGCTGCCCATGAGAAGGATGTTGATGGGCTGATAGTTGCCCGCGTCATCAACGACTTGAATCGGCACGTGCTCGCGCCCGGTGATCTGACTGATGTCGACGGCGGTGATGTTGCCCTCGAGCCGACTAGAGGCCACCTGGATGCCGACGCCGGTGAGGCTCAGCCCGAGCACGATGGCCGCGCCCACGCTGAGCAGGATGCGGGACCAGTGCTGACGCATGCGTTCCGCTCCTCCCACTAGTCCCCTTCGAGCCCAGCGTAGGGCTGAGGCCGCCCAGAGGCGCGCCCTAGGGACGCGCCCTGACCGATCACGGTTCCTGACGGTGGCCGGAGACCGACGACCGGTGGCCGGCCCGCGCAGGGTGATGTCCCTCACGGATGAGGCCGGCATAGTGAGGCAGTCAAGGCTCCGCGCTGGCAGATCCCCTGGGAATGTGATCAGAGTGGCCTGTGCGTTGGGTGAGTCGCCTTGCCTCACCCTGACCGCTCAGGCACCCTCGGGGGGTGAGAGTTCTCGCGGCGGTGACGGCTGCCCTCGTCATCCCCGCCACCCTCACCCTTCCCGTCGCCGGCAGTTTGGCCGAAGAGCCGGGAGTCGCCGGGCCGGTGCGGGCTGAGGTCACCACCATCGACCTCGAGGAAGTGGCAGACGGAGCACTCGAAGCCACGCCGTCGGCTTCGACGGATGTGCCCGTTGCTGGCGAGGATCACGCCCACCCCCGGATCGGACCGCGTGCGGCGCTCCGGGCGGCTGCGGCGATCCCGCCGACCTCGACCGAGTCATTCGGGCTTGTCGGCATCACGGCCGCGGAGGCATTCGACCCTGCGACCCGGATTGTGATGCGCGTGCGCCAGGCGGGGGAGTGGCTGCCCTGGATGGAGGTGCCGGTCAGCGACCACCTTCCCGATCCGGACACGGAGGAGGGGCAGCGAGCACGCTTCGCGACCGAGCCTGTCGTGACCGACGGTGCCGATGGCATCCAGGTGCGCATCGACACCCCGTCGGGCAAGCTTCCGGCGGACACCGATCTGACTCTCATCGACAATCCCGAGCGCGCATCCGATGCCGACCTGGTGGGGGACATCAGGGTCGGTACTGCACGCAACTCCGTGTCCAAGCCGACGATTATCACGCGCGCGCAGTGGGGCGCGGACGAGTCATTGCGACGCGGCACGACGTCGTACTCGGACACGATCAAGGTGGCGTTCGTCCACCATGTGGTGTCGACCAATGACTACACCCCCGCGCAAGCAGCGCAGCAGATGCGCAATGTCTACTCCTGGTTCACCGAAGGGATCCAGGTCAACGACTTCGGCTACAACTTCATGGTCGATCGCTTCGGCCGTATCTACGAAGGCCGTGCCGGGGGTGTCAACCGCCCCGTCATCGGCGCCCACACCTCGGGCTTCAACGCCGAGACCTTCGCCGTCTCCTTCCTAGGCAACGCCGACACGCTCAATCCCAATGCGGCCGCCAAGGAGAAGATCCTCGACGCGATGAGCGACCTCATCGCGTGGAAGTTCGAGATCCACAACGTCAATCCGCTCGGCAATGCCGTCCTCACCTCAGCGGGCCCCGGCCCCGGCCAGGGGACGACGTCGATGTACTGGCCCGGGGAGAAGGTCACCTCCAAGACGATTGCGGGACACGGCGACATTGGCGCCACCTCGTGCCCGGGCGAATTCCTGCGGCCCTCGCTCGATCACATTCGTCTCGCGGTGTCGGCGCGCCAGGGTCGCAACTTCTATCCGCCCTCCATCGCGGGCGACCGTGTGCCGTGGGGATCGGGTGAGAGCATCACGCTCAGTCCTCGATCCAACGGCCCGATGGCAGCCACGCTCGTCGTGTCCAACGCCTGCGGTGATCCGGTGCGCACCATGTCGGCCTCCACCGACTCGGCTGCTGCCGTCCCGTTTGCGTGGGATCTGCGCGATGACAAGGGCAAGGCGGTCCCCCCCGGCCTGTACACCTTCGAGATCTCCGCCACCAGCGATGGCAAGCGGCTCTTCCCGTGGAGTGGCACCGCCCGCATCGCGGCCACCGCGGACTCTCCCCCCGATCCGTGCACGCCGCCCGAGCAATTCACCCTCGCCGGCACCGGCTACGGCCATGGCGTTGGACTGTCGCAGTGGGGTGCCTATGCCATGGCCACGGACGATCCGAAGCGGTGGACTGCCAAGCGCATCGTGGAGTACTACTACAAGGGAGAGACGGCAGCGCAGTCGGCCAAGGTGGAGTCGGTCCCCGATGCTGGCGACGTGAGAATCGGCCTGCTCTACCAGGCGACGCAGGCGCATGCTCGCATCGAAAATCTCAGCGGCTCGGGCGCTCAGATGGAGGTCGCCTTCGGCCAGAAGAGGCTGGTCTTCGGTCCGGATGCCCACATCACGTTCGCGCCGTCCGGTCGCTACGTGACCGTGCGCCGTACCGATTCGGGTCAGGTTCAAAAGCTCGGCCGTGGCCGCACGGTCACCGTCAAGTGGTCCGGCACGCGCGATCCCGGATCGACGGGGTCGGCAGCGTCCTTGCTCAACGTCGCTGGGCCCGATGAGTCGTTCTCGAGTCCGGGACACCGCTACCGCTATGGCACGGTCGACATCACTGGCCTGAAGACCTCGAGCGGTCGGCGTCTTGCAGTCGTCAACACGCTCCGGCTCGGCGATGAGTACCTCAAGGGCATTGCCGAGGTCAATCCGACCTGGCCGGCCGCAGCCCTGGAAGCGCAAGCCATCGCATCACGCTCCTACGCGCTCTCCCAGGTCGCGCGCGGCCTGGATTCCGACTGCGGCTGCCATATGGACGACGGCGACGGCCCGAAATACGACCAGACCTTCCGCGGGTGGCTCGCGGAGAGCCAGTACGGCGACCCCAACAGGTGGGCCGAGGCCGTCGAGGCGACCCGCACGAGTGACACCTCGGGCCTGGCCGCGACGTACAACGGGAGCCCTGTCAATGCGTACTACACCGCGGCCACCGGAGGACACACTCTGTCAGCGGCGGAGGTCTGGGGCGGCGCATCTGCCCCCTGGGCCCGCGGGGTGCCGGACAAGTGGAGCCTGGAAGCGTCGGGCAATCCCTATCGGTCATGGACGGTGGTGCTGAGCCAGCGGCGCGCGGCGGAGGTCTTCGGCGTGGACGACGTCATGGAACTCATCCTGCGCACTGACCCGGCGACCGGAGCAGCCACGCAGGTGAAAGCGCGTGGGCTCGATGGCACGAGCAACACGATCTCGACGCAGAAGCTTCGCCAGTCGCTCGGCTTCACGACGATGAAGTCCACGTTCATCACCGCGATCACGGATCAGGATGTCGCCGGGCCCGGACCGGTGCCCAAGGGCGGCGTCTCGCTTGTCGCCAATCCCAAGGGGAACGTATCCAACGGCACGCTCGTCACCCTGTCCGGCGTCATCAAGAACCCGCGCGCCGGCTTGATCGTCCAACGCCAGGTGCAGGTCAACGGCGGAGCCTGGCAGGACCGCAACACGGCCGTTCCCGATGCTGCCGGCAAGTTCGCCTTCGCCGTGCCGGTGACGGGGGTGGGGACGACGTACTCGTGGCGGGTCGTGGTGATGGATGGCGGTACGCCGGTCGCGAGCAGCCGGACGCGCACGGCCAAGGTCCTCTAGCGTCTTCTGTTCGGGCTAGGAGCCCAGCCGCCTGATCGCACGTTGCGACATGACCGAGAGCAGCGACAGGCTCGACATGATCGATCCTGCGCTGGCGAAGGATCCGATGCTGAGGACGCTCGCGAAGGACCCGATTGACCCAATCGACAGCGCTGAGCCCACCGAGCCGATGCTGAGGACGGAGTTGCGTGACCCGATGCAGAGCATCGAGTTCGTCGAGCCGATGCTCCATCGGGAGTTGGTTGCTTGAGCGGAAGGTGCGTTCATGGCCTCATCCTGCCGTGCGTGCGACGCCTTCCTCGCGGAGGACGGCCCCGAGGTCGCCGCGATCCGCCGCAGCCACCAGCACCGACCCGCCGCCGTGGGCGAGCGGCCCAGCGAAGGCGAGCACGTCGGCCAGAGGATCAGGGTCGATGATCGCGAAGCGCTCGCCGGTATGCGTTCCACGACGAGCGAGCTCCGCCAGGGCATGTTCCATGACGGCCGCGTTGGTCCAGGTCGCGTCACCCTGATGGATCAGTCCCGCGGACTCCATCGGCACGGTGTCGGGCACGAACACATCCGGGTGGGCCCGCATCGCGACCGCGGCGTCGATGATGCCGCTAGGTGCCCCACCTGGCTCCGGCAAGCCGAACGGCGCCAGTGAGACGACGACATCCTCCGCGCCCTGGCCGGCGAGATCGAGGTGCTCCCGATCCACCACGCACACGTCGCTGTCGCGCGGTGACGCTCCCGGGGCGAAGACCGCTCCGGTCGCCGCACATGCACCGAGCCACACGACGCGCTGCCAGTGGAAGGGCAGGTGGATACCGACCATCGATCCCGGACCTGCATCCAGTTCGTCGCGCAGCAGGCCTGCGGTCTTGGCGATGGCATTGGTCACACTCGCGGCCGATAACTCCATGCGCTCACCGGTGCCGAGGTGTCGATAGGTCACCAGCGGGGTGCTCGGCTCGGCTCGCATGCGAGCGAGCAGGGCGGCGTACGGAGTCATCGCCATCACGGTAGTCGTAGGCTCGACGCGTGTTGACGATCACGGCCCCTGAGCAGGTGCCGGGACTTCCCTGGTGGCCCCTGGCCCTGCTGATCGTCGCCCTCATCGCCTTCAACGTCATCAACAATCGGCTGGCACCCCAGGGGCACTACCTGCTCTGGGCCCTCGGCGGCTCCTTCGGCGTCCTGGCCATCGGTCTGCTCGACGGCAACAGCTGGACCGACATGGGCCTCGGCTGGGGCTACCTCGTGCCCGGCTTCGTCTGGGGCGTCGGCTGCGTGGCCGTGGTCACCGTCGGATACCTCCTCGCCGCGTCCTTCCGCAAAGGGCGCAATGCGATGCACGATGAGCGGGTCGCTGAGCTCAGCGGACCGCGGTTGATGTTCCAGGCCCTGGTCGAGGTGCCGTTCGGCACGGTCCTCTTTGAGGAGATCGCCTTCCGGGCGGTGCTCTTCTCGATGTTGGCGCGCCGCTTCGGCATCACATGGGCCATCGTCATCTCGGCGGTCCTCTTCGGGCTCTGGCACATCCTGCCCTCGATCGGCACCCACGAGCAGAGCGCGGCCCTCGGTTCTGTCGTGGGGGAGGGGCGACGCGGCAACATCCTTGCGGTAGCGCTCTCGGTGCTCACCACCGCTATCGCCGGCGTGGTCTTCGCCGGGCTGCGTCTCGTCTCCGGCAGCGTGCTCGCCCCCATGGGTCTGCACTGGGCGACCAACGGGATGGGCTACTTCTTCTCCTGGTCGATCATCCGCTGGCGTCGCCGACGCGCATGATCGAGCGCATCTGAGAGGCTTCCCCCATGGCGAGTTCGACTACCTCCCCTGCCCCGAAGGCTCCCAAGAAGCCCGGATTCTGGAAGCGCATCACCGCGCCCCTCCCCGAGTCGGACATGACCTCGGCCCAGCGCTTCTACAACTCCGTCTCGTCGATCCCGATGTTTGTCGTCGCCATGACCTGGCTGGTCTCGACCTTCTTCACCTGGGCGCCGTCACTCAGCCCCGAATATCGCGGAGAGGGTGTCACTCTCAGCGTGATCACGTGGCTGATTTTTGCGCTCGACTTCACCATCCGCTTCACCCTGGACCCTAAGAAGAAGGACTTCATGAAGCGCAACTGGCCCTTCGCCGTTGCGCTGGCCTTTCCGCCGCTACGCATCATCCTGGTGATCGCCGCGGTCATGCGGGTGGCACGTGATCGCAATGCCCTGGCCAAGATCGTGGGCCTCTACGCGATCTACGCGGTGATAACCGTGGTGATCTTCGGTGCGCTCTTCACCCTGATGTTCGAGATCAATGCTTCCGGAGCCAACATCACGTCGTACGGCGATGCCGTGTGGTGGGGCTTCGTCACCGTGACGACCGTCGGCTACGGCGACTACACCCCGGTGACCATCGGGGGTCGCGTGGTGGCGGTCATCATCATGTTCACGGGGGCTGCTGCGGTTGGCGCTGTCACCGCTGCTGTGGCCAGCCGCTTCATCAACTCGGCCTCCTCGAGCAGCAGGGCATCACAGGAGTCACAGGAGTCACAGTCGTCCGCCGATCCGCGCCCCTCCCCGTCGAAGGGACCGACGCCCCAACAGGACGAACCGCGCCTCGAGGACGTGCTGGTCCATCTGCGCGAGATGGAGGAACAGGTGAAGCGCATTGCTGATCGCCTCGGCGATTCACCCGCGACGCGCGGCAGCGGCGGTGGATGACTTGACCCCTGCCACCTCCTACGATGACCAGACCACTCCGGGTGCGACTGCGCACCCCACTTCCCCTGAAGGAGTCGTCGGTATGGACTCGGGCGCTGCACGCCTCGACCAGGATCACGCTGCAGCCGCACTCTCTGATCGCGACCGGCGCATCCTCGAATTCGAGCGACAGTGGTGGAAGTACGCCGGCGCCAAGGAGCAGGCCATCCGTGATCTGTTCGACATGAGTTCGACGCGGTACTACCAGATCCTCAACGGCCTCATCGACACCCCGGAGGCACTGGCGTTCGACCCGATGCTGGTCAAGCGGTTGCGGCGCATGCGCTCAGCGCGCCAACGGGTGAGGTCCGCCCGTCGTCTCGGCATCGACCTCGACGCCCGCTAATCGCCCGGAGGAGCGACCCTCGCCATCGCGATGTCGCGCAAGGGGGGCCTCACCAGCACCTCCACGAGCTGGTCCGACAAGGTCACACCCACTTCGCCGTAACTGAACGCCGCCATCGACTCGCCCGGCCGCGGGATCGAGCCGCGAGGGTCGAGTCGATCGAGGGCGACCTGCCAGATCTCCGCGGCCATAAGCCCGAGACGCTGATCGTCTTGATGACGGTGACGGCGTTCACCGAGATCGACCTGGGCGAGCGCATCCAGTCCGTGCCGCGCGTAGGTATCGACGAGGAGCGCGAACTCCACACCGTAGCCGCAGGGGATGGGTAGCGATTCGATGAGTTCCCGACGTACGGCGTACTCGCCAGCGAGTGGCTGTGCGACGCCGGCGAGTGCGGGCCAGTGCAGATTGAGGAGTGGACGAGCCACGAGTTCCGTGACACGTCCGCCCCCCATGATGCGTCGGCCGCCATCGGCGATGAGGGGCCGGTCGTAGCACGCTTTGACGAGGTGGACGTCTGGGTCCGCCACGATCGGGCCGAGGAGCGCGGTGACATAGTCGGGCGTGAAGGACTCGAGGTCGGCATCGATGAAGACGACGATGTCGCCGTGCGTCGCCGCGAGGCCGCGCCACATCGCCTCGCCCTTGCCGGCCACGGTGGGGATATCCGGCAGGACGTCGGTGGTGGCCACGACATGCGCACCCGCTTCTCGCGCCACGTCCGCGGTGCGGTCGACGCTGTCGGAGTCGACGACGACGAGGTCGTCCACGAGGGGGAATGCCCCGGTCATGAGTTCCCGGCACACCATGTCGACGATCGATCCGACGGTGGCTTCCTCGTCCCGCGCCGGGATGATTACGGTCACGTGCTGGGTGCCCTTCGCTGCATGCACCTGGTGGCGCGACCAGTCGCTCACCGACGTGGTCTGCCCGGCGAACCACGTCCGCGCTTCGGGATCCATGCGCCTAGTGTGCCTGGGCTACGCGACTCGTGGCTTGCCCCAGGTCAGCCAGGCTCCGGACAGCAATGCCAGCACGGTCAGCACAGGGATGTCGATGACCAGGAGCGCGAAGCTGACGCCCCCGAGGGAGTCCTGACGGGCTCAGGAGCGTGATGCTCACGGCCATAAGGGCACCGATCGCGGGCATGTCACCCATGACAAGGATCCAGGCCGGTGTGGCGCCCGTCACCGCGCCGCGCTCTCGGGAAGCGGCGGGGGGCTGGGCCTGCTGAGTGGTCAGGGGCCTATCGGTCATGGGCAGGGTCTTGCCCTACAGCGTACGCCGTCCCAATTTGCACTCTCGGGT